>DASQAX010000133.1:0-15472 GCA_035635535.1 Vicinamibacterales bacterium
CGGCCGATCTGGGTTGGCGCCGCGACGCGGTCGCGCACGACCTCCGCCGTCTTGTAGCCGTTGCCGGTGATGCAGACGACGATCGATTCGTGCGGCTTGATGACGCCGCGCTGAATCAGCGCGCGCGTGGCCGCCAGCGTCGTGCCGCCTGCCGGCTCGGTGAAGATGCCTTCGGTGCGCGCCAGCAGCTGGATGCTGTCGAGAATCTCGTCATCGGTGACCATCGCGCCGCTGCCGCCGGTTTCCTTGACGACGCGGATCACCTGGAAACCGTCAGCAGGGTTGCCAATCGCGAGCGACTTCGCGATCGTGTTCGGCTTGACCGGATCCGGGAATTCGGCGCCCGACTCGAGCGCGCGAATGACGGGCGCGGACCCTGTCGGCTGGGCCGCGTGGATGCGCGGCAGTCTGCCGTCAACGAGACCGACCTCGCGGAACTCGCGAAGCCCTTTGTAGATGCGCGGCAGCAGCGTCCCGCCGGCAACCGGCGACACGAGGTGATCGGGATAGCGCCACCCGAGCTGCTCGGCGATCTCGAAGCCCATCGTCTTCGCGCCTTCCGCGTAGTAGCTGCGAAGGTTGATGTTCGCGAAGCCCCACCCGTAACGATCCGCGATCTGCGTACACAGCCGGTTCACGTCGTCGTAGTTGCCGTCGACGGCGACGATCTGCGGATCGTAGATCGCGGAGCCGAGGATCTTGTTCGGCTCGAGATCGTTCGGGATGAAGACGTAGCACGCCAGGCCCAGGCGAGCGGCATGGGCCGAGACGCTGTTGGCAAGGTTGCCGGTCGACGCGCAGCCGAACACGGGAAAGCCGAGCTCGACGTTGCGCGTGGCCGCAATCGAGACGACGCGATCCTTGTACGAGAAGGTCGGATGGTTGACCGAGTCGTCCTTGATATAGAGCTCGGAGACGCCAAGCTCGCGCGCCAGGCGATCGGCCCGTACGAGCGGTGTGAAGCCGGAGTGGAAACCCGTCTTCGGCGATTCGACCGGCAGCAGCTCGAGGTAGCGCCAGAGCGATTGCGGCCGCGACTCGATCGCGTGACGGCTGATGACCTTCTTCACCGCCGCGTAGTCGTAGGTGACTTCGAGCGGGCCCAGGCATTCCGAGCACACCCACAGCGCCTGTGCCGGATAGGTGGCGCCACACAGGTGACACGTCAGCCCTGAGACGAATTTCATGCGGTTCTCCCGGGGGCGGATGCCACGGCATCCCTCATCATGGTCGTGTGTTGATGCGCGGCAAGCGTCCTGACGGTCACCGGGGACCCCGCGGCCTCGCAGGTCGCCTGCAGCAGCCGCTCCACGCGCGCGAAATCGCGCCTCGCCAGCACCGCCACCGACGGTCCCGCTCCGGACAGGTACGCGCCGAGGACGTCCGGATCGTCGATCGCGAGCACGGCGCCGAGATGCGGCACCAGCGCGGCGCGCGCGGGCTGGTGCCACCGGTCCTGCAGCGCCTCGCGAAGCCGATCGTATTCCCCGTGCTGCAGCGCGTGCACGAGCGACAGCACGCGTTGAAGGTTGAACACGGCGTCCTTGCGCGGAATCGTCGGCGGCAGCGCGGCGCGCGCCTTCGCGGTGGCGAGCCCGGTGAACGGCGTCGCGATGACGAACCTGAGATCGTCCGGCCACTTCCACCGCAGCGCGCGCACCCTGCCGCCTGCCCCGCCGACGCCGCGAGGCGAAGGCGGGCCTGCCTCGCCGAAGCCCCCGGGCGAAGGCGGGTCATCGCCTTCCACCACCGACGTCATCCCACCGAACAGCGCCGGGGCGGCGTTGTCCGCGTGCCCTTCGAGCGCCGTCGCCGTCGCGAGAAGCATCGTGTCGGAGACCGGCTCCGCCACGCGCTCGAAGATCCGCAGGCCGGCGACGGTCGCCGCTGCGCTGCTGCCGAGACCCGCGGCCAGCGGGATGTCGCTTTCGATCTCCGCGAAGACCGTCGGCACCGCCCCTGTCGCCCGTTTCGCGATCGCGGCGAACGCGCGCTCGACCGCGTTGGTGCCGCGCACCGCCGGCGTGCTGCTCACGACCTCGAGGCGCGCGCCATCATCCGCACGAACGTCGACGATCCGCGCGCGGAGATAGAGCTGGACCGCCACGCCGAGCGTGTCGAAGCCTCCGCCCAGATTGGCGGTGGAGCCGGGGACGAGAATTTCCGTTTCAGCCAAAAGTAAAAAGCCCGCCGGAACCAATTGGTCGGCGGGCCTGGTGATGTCGGGTTCCTGCCGGGACCGTCACGCCATCGACCAGGTCACGCACGCCAGCGCGCAACACATACAACACATGCAGATGTATGCGCACCGCCACGCAACCGGTCGAATCTGGCCCAAAACCGGCGAAGAACCGGAAAACATTCGGAAAATCATACCATAACAGCGTGGCGGCGACTCCCTTCACCATCGGCATCATCCAGGACCATGCAACCGACGATACCGCGGCCAATCTGGCCCGCGCGGAGCGACTGGTCCGGGACGCGGCGCAAAAAGGCGCGCAAATCGTCTGCCTCAAGGAGCTGTTCAACGCGCCGTACTTCTGCAAGGCGCAGCAGTGCGACCGCTTCGACCTCGCGGAGCCGATTCCGGGGCCGACGACGGATCGGATGCAGGCGATCGCGCGCGAGCTCGAGGTCGTCGTCGTGGTCCCGATCTTCGAGCGCCAGACCGCGGGCATCTATCGGAACTCGGCGGCGGTGATCGACGCCGACGGATCGCTGCTCGGCGTCTATCGCAAGATGCACATCCCGGACGACCCGCTCTTCTACGAGAAGTACTACTTCACGCCGGGTGACGGCCACTTCGACTATCACGGCGAGCGCCCGGGCGAGGCCAACGGCTTCAAGGTGTGGAAGACTCGCTACGCGACCATCGGCGTGCTGATTTGCTGGGACCAGTGGTACCCGGAAGCCGCGCGCATCACGACGCTGCTCGGCGCGCAGGTGCTGTTCTACCCGACCGCCATCGGCTGGCACCCTGCGGAGAAGGACGAATGGGGCGCCGCGCAGGTCGAGGCGTGGCGCACCATCCAGCGCGCCCACGCGATTGCCAACGGCGTCTACGTCGCGTCGCCCAATCGCATCGGCCACGAAGACGAACCGGGCACGAACGGCATCACGTTCTTCGGCCACTCGTTCATCGCGGATCCGTTCGGACGCTACGTCGCGGAAGCCGGAGAACGGGAAGAGATCGTGATCGCGCGCTGCGACCCGGCGCTCATCGAATCCGTGCGGCGCAACTGGCCATTCCTGCGCGATCGTCGCGTCGACGCCTACGGCCCGATTCTCAGCCGCTACCTCGCGTGAACCGCCGTCTCCGCATGCCCGCCGAGTGGGATCCCCACCGGGCGACCTGGCTCGCGTGGCCGCACCACGAGCCCGACTGGCCCGGTAAGCTCGGTCCCATCCCCTGGGTGTACGCGGAAATCGTCCGCATCCTCGCCGACCACGAGCAGGTCGAAATCCTCTGCCACGACGCGTCGGTGATGGCGGACGCGCGGACGGCTCTCGACGCCCACGCCGTCCGCGCGGATCGCGTCCGTCTCCACGTCGTGCCCACCGACCGCGTCTGGCTTCGCGATTCCGCGCCGACCGGCGCGATCGACGATGACGGCGCGGTCGTGCTGGTCAACTGGGCCTTCAACGGGTGGGCGAAGTACGACAACTGGACGCGCGACGTCCTGGTCGGCGAAGCCATCGCGCGGCTCACGGGCCTTCCGCGCGTCGAGCCGCGCAGGCCAGGCGGGTCCGAAAGGACCCGCCCTACAACCGATGACGGTAGGCCGGGTGCTTTTGGACCCGGCGACCGGATCGTCCTCGAAGGCGGCGGCATCGACGTGAGCGGCGACGGCCTGATGCTGGTCACCGAGGAGTGGCTGCTCAGCGGCGTGCAGGTCCGCAACCCCGGCGTGACCCGCGAGGAGTACGAGCGCGTGTTCGCCGAATGGCTCGGTATCACGCGCACCATCTGGCTCGGCGAAGGGTGCGTCGGCGACGACACCCACGGGCACGTGGACGACATCGCGCGCTTCGTCGCGACCGACACCGTCGTGCTGGCGGTCGAAGAGGATCCTGCGGACGAGAATCACGCGCGGTCGATCGACAACCTGAACCGTCTCGAACGCGCGTCCGGGGCAGACGGGCGGCCGCTGCGCGTGGTGAGGCTCCCCTTTCCGCGGCCGGTCGTCATGAACGGCGAGCGGCTGCCGGCGAGCTACGCGAACTTCTACATCGCCAACGGCGTCGTCATCGTGCCGACCTTCAACGACCCGAACGACCGCATCGCGCTGAACACGATCGCCTCGCTCATGCCCGACCGCCGGGTCATCGGCATCCACGCGGTCGATCTGGTGTGGGGACTTGGGACGCTGCATTGCTTGACGCAACAGGAACCGGCAAGGTCCGCCTAAAGGCGGACTCCACCGCATCCGTGCCTCATCCGCACGCCCACCCCGCCACGTGTGCGCACGTGCACGATTGCTTCTCACTTTCACACGGATTCGCCGTTGTGGGGCTGGAATGGAAGCTGCACAATGCGCACGGTTCCTCCAATGCGGATCCGAAGCCGGCTCCTGGTGTTCGCCCTCGTCAGCGTGGCGCTCGTGTTCGCGGCCGGCTACCTCGGCGTCGCCAACGGCCGCCGTGTCCGCGAGACGCAACGGGGGACCGTCCTCAACTCCGGTCCCGTCATCCAGCAGCTGGCGACGATCAAGTTCTCGGGCCTGCGCATCATCTCGGCGGCCACCAACTACGGTCTGTTCCGGCTGGAAGATCCCGTCCGCAACGCCGCGCGGATGCGTGACGAAGAGAGCGACATTCTCGATGCGACGCGCGCGCTGACCGACAGCCTGGACAAGACGCGCGTGGTGTGGGAGCGCGCCGGCTGGGACCGTTCGGAAATCGCGCAGATGCGGCAGGCCAGCGATCGCATCAAGGCGCTGAGCCTCGGCATCCGCTCCGACGGCGGGCGCGGACCCTCGATCGTCGAGCGCCACCAGGAGTTCGATGCCGCGGAGCGCGACTTCGTCCAGCTCCTGGACGCCATCACGGCCGAGCGGCGGCAGATTCTGATGGCGCAGAACGCGGCGCTGGCGGACGACACGGGGCGCGCCATCAACCTGAGCGTCGCCGGACTCGCCGCGTGCGCCCTCTTCATCCTGATCGGCGCCGTGGCGATGGGCCATTCGATCGCCAGCCCGCTGCGCCTGCTGCAGCGCGGCGCGGTCCGCATCGGCGCGGGCGACTGGAACACGATGATCGCGCTCGGGCGCAGCGACGAGTTCGGTGAGCTCGCGCACAGCCTCAACCAGATGGCGGCCGACCTGAAGACGCTGCACATCGAGCGCGACGAAGCGACCGCGGCGCTCGTCCAGGCCAAGGACGCGGCCGAGGACGCCAACCGCGCCAAGAGCGAGTTCCTCGCGAACATGAGCCACGAGATCCGGACGCCGATGAACGGCATCATCGGCATGACCGAGCTCGCGCTCAACACCCCGCTCAGCGCCGTGCAGCGCGACTACCTGGAGACCGCCCACCGCTCGGCGGAGATGCTGCTCGTCATCCTCAACGACGTCCTCGACTTCTCGAAGATCGAGGCGGGCAAGCTGCACATGGAGTCGATCGAGTTCTCCGTGCGGCAGATGCTCGAGGAGACGCTGAAGCCGTTCGCGATACGCGCGCACGAGAAGCGCTGCGAGCTGATGGTGGACGTCAAGCCGTCGGTGCCCGACGCGCTCGTGGGCGACCCGCTCCGCCTCCGCCAGGTGCTCGTCAATCTGGTGAGCAACGCGATCAAGTTCACCGATCGCGGCGAGATCGTCGTCCGCATCGAGCGGACGCGGGCGCGGGAGGACGACCGCGCCTCGGTGCGGTTCAGCGTCGTGGACACCGGCATCGGCATCTCGCGCGAGAAGCAGGCGTCGATCTTCCGCGCCTTCACGCAGGGCGACGGGTCGACGACGCGCCAGTACGGCGGCACGGGCCTCGGCCTGACGATCTGCCAGCAGCTCGTCGAGCTGATGGGCGGCCGCATCTGGGTCGAAAGCGAGCCGCACCACGGCAGCGCGTTCCACTTCGTCGTCACGTTTCCGATCAGCACGCGGTCGGTGGCGCCGCAGTTCCTCCCGCAGGCGGACGAGCTGGTGAACATGTCCGCGCTTGTCATCGACGACAACGCCACGAACCGCCGCATTCTCGTGGACCTGTTGTCCAGCTGGGGCATGCAGGCGGTCGCGACCGCCGACGGCGCCGAGGCCGCCCGCGCGACGGAGGACGCCGCACGGCCGTTCTCGATCGCGCTGATCGACATGAACATCGCCGGCGATTCCGGGGTGGATGTCGCCTCGCAGCTTCGGCTGTCGAAGAACTGCGGGACGACGCCGATGCTCCTGCTGACGTCGGCGGATCAGCCGCCCGACAGCGCGCACACGCCGGCGGTCAACGGCTTCCTGGTGAAACCGGTCGGCCAGAAGGCGCTGCTCGACTCGATTCGCCGCCTCGTCGGGTCGCGGCTGACCATCGACCACGAGCCGGCCGCCCCCGCGGTCACGCCGACGCGCGCGGCGCGCCGCCTGCGCGTGCTCGTCGCCGAGGACAACCCGGTGAACCAGAAGCTCGCCCAGCACCTGCTCGAGCGGCGCGGCCACACGCCGATCCTCGTCGGCAACGGGCGCGAGGCGGTCGAGACGATCCTCCATGACCGCTTCGACCTCGTCCTGATGGATCTGCAGATGCCCGAGATGGACGGGTTCGAGGCGACCGCGTCGATCCGCGCGCGCGAGCGCGCGGCCGGTGCCCCGCGCGTCGCGATCATCGCGCTCACCGCGCACGCCATGCAGGGCGATCGCCAGCGATGCCTGGACGCCGACATGGACGGCTACGTCGCCAAGCCGATCAAGCCCGTTGAATTGTTCGAGGTGATTGACCGCGTGATCGCCGCGAACGCGGCTGTGGCCTGAGCCTGGCGGGTCCGCGAAATCTGGCTACCGTAATTTCGCGGGACCCGCCCCACGTACGGCTGTACGTAGGCCGGGTCCCGACGCTCGGCCTGAATCCATCGAGCGTCGGACCCGGCGAATCAGCCGCCTAATTCACCGCGAAGCAGTACAGCAGGCCGGCGCCGCCGGTCTGCACCAGCTTCGGCTGGCTGCAGCCGGCCGACGCGTGCGCGGAGTTCCACGACGAGTTGTTGCCGCCCTGCTTGTCGGCGTGACCGAGCTGCACCGAACCCGTCTCGGCATTGCTCGTGTAGTTGTTGCAGGTGTGGTCCGCCTCGTCCGGAAATGCCGTGCCGTCAGGACGCGAGCCGGTGAGGATGTCATGCTGGTTCGGCATGTCGCCGACGCCGTTGGTCGGCATGCCTTTGTCGTTGAGCGAGATCTGCTTGCCGAGCGCGTTGCCGATGCGAGCCTGATCGATCGTGTCGCCGTGCAGCACGCCGAGGTCGCGCGCGACCATCTGGCCGCGCTGGTTGTACCAAGGACCGCTGCCGATGCGGTCACGAGCGTTGACTGCGGGCATGCCGCCCTTCGCCTGCTGGCTCAGGTACGCATGCCACGTGACGCCGCCGCGGCCGGCCCCCATAGCCATCTGCTGGCAGTACGCATCCGCGCCCGCGAGCCCGCCATAGTTGGCGCCATCGCCCTTCGGCGAGCTCGTGATGAAAAAGGACATCGGCATCGCCGGCGCAGCGGCGCCACGACCACCCTGTCCGCCGCCCCCGCCAGCGGGCGCGCCACCGCCGCCTCGCTGCCCGCCACCACCGCCGTCGCGCTGGGCGAAGGTGCCTGTCGTGGCGAGCGCCGACAGCGCGAGCGCCGCAAGAATCAGTGTTGTCTTACGCATCGAGCTTTTCTCCCTTCGGAGTGAAGTATGTCTGGAGTCGTTCGCGTTGCCGGGCCGAAAGGGTAGCACATGCGTGCCCCTGCTCTAGCGAAATTGCTCGTCGATCGCGGCGGCTGCCGCGCCGGCGCCGCCCTCCGCACGCACCATCGCCGCCACTTCGGACGCGCGCGCGGCGACGTTCCTGTCACCCAGCAGCCGCTCGAGCTCGCCCGCGACGCGGCGTCCGCGATACGAGCGCGGGCGGAGCGTCCTCGCGACGCCGAGCCTCGTCACGCGCGCGGCATTGTCGGGCTGATCGTGCGCGTGCGGCACGACGAGCGTCGGCCGCCCCGCTCGCAGCGCCTGCGCGAGCGTTCCCGCGCCGCCCTGGTGCACGACCGCCGCGGCGCGCGGGAAGAGCAACTGGTGCGGCGCGCGGTCCACGAGGAGCACGCCGCGCGGCAGCGCCGCGCGCGGCCGGTTCTGTTCGAAGCCGCCGGTCAGCAGCACCGCGCGGATGCCGAGCCGGCCCACCGCGTCGACGCTCTCTTCGTAGAAACGTCCCGCCGCCGCAACCGCCGACGTCCCGAGCGTGAAGACGACCGGCGGCGGACCTGCATCGAGGAACGCGTCGACCTCCGGGGGCAGCGTGCCGGGCCCGTTGTAGAAGACGAACCCGGTCATCGACACGTTCGCCGGCCAGTCCGGCTGCGGGGCGGCCAGCACGCGCGAGAAGAGGGCCAGCGTCAACGCCGGCGAGAACTGTCCTTCGAACAGCGGATGCGCGCCCGGCGGCAGCCCGAGCTCGTACCGCAGGTCGAACACCGGCTTCATCCATCCCTGCGTACTTCGGCGCGCGAAGCGCGCCATCGCGCGTCCGTACCACGGCCCGAGCCGCGCGAGGGGCGCGAGAAACGGCGCGGGCGGCAGGACCGGGATGTCGGACGCGGAGAAGAACGACATCGGCGCGAGCACGGTTGACACCCACGGCAACCGGCGCGCCTGCGCCACGACCGGCGCGGCGAAGGTGATCGGATGCGTGACGATCAGGTCGGCGCCGCCCGCCGCCGCGTCGAGCGCCGCGTGGTCCTGGTGCAGCGAGCGCATCAGGATCTCTTTGAGGAGCACGTTCGAACCCCGAACCGGGTCCATCACGCGCGCGATCAGGGCACGGTCGTCGGGGTCGATCGCGGGTCCGACGGGATGGAACTCGAAGCCGAGCGACTCGATGAGCGGGCGGTAGAACTCCGCCATCGCCACGATTGGCCGGTGGCCGCGTTCCCTCAGCGCGAGCGCGAGGCCGACGTACGGATAGACGTCGCCGTACGATCCCCAGCTCGTGATCAGGATCCTCACGGTGGGAGGGGCGCGGTTCGTTCGAACAGGCGAACCGCGCGGACCTATCGTGCCGCGGAGGTCGTGACCGGCTTCCTGTTGATCACATTCGCCTGCAGGAACCCGTCGATCGCCGTCCAGGCGCGCAGCACCTGCTCGCGCGGGAAGTTGCCGTGGCCGCCGCCGGGGATCGTCACGAGCTCCGCGACGCCGCCCGCCTTCTTGAGCGCGTCGATCTCGCGGACCTCCTGCTCGTAGGGAACGATCGGATCCGCGTCACCGTGGATGGCCATCACCGGCGGCAGGCCGGCGCGCATGTACGTCATCGGCGAGACGCGCCTGGCGACGTCCTTATAGTTCGGCTGCGCGCCAATCCACGAGACGGCGTAGTCGCGCTTCGGGTCGTCCACGAGCGTCGTGTAGTCGAACACGCCGTACCAGCTGACGACGGCCGCCACCTTCAGCGGTTCGGGACCGGGACAGTTGCGATCGAACCCGGCCGACTCCGGCACGAGGCCCGTCATCAGCGCGAGGTGCGCGCCCGCTGACTGCCCGGTGACGACGATCCGCTCGGTGTCGACGTTGTACTCCTTCGCGTTGTGCATCACCCAGCGCAGCGCGCAGCGGGCGTCCTCGACCGCGGCGGGCGCGAGCGCGATGCCGCTGGCGCGGTATTCGACGTTCACCGCATTCCAGCCCATCTGGACGTACGGCAGGACGCTGAGCGTGGACGCTTCCTTGCGCGAGCCGATGCGATAACCGCCGCCGTGCATGAAGATCGCGGTCGGCAGCGGGCCGGATGCCTGCGCGGGCCGGTAAAAGTCGAGCTTCAGCTCCGCGCCGCTGGCGGTCGTGTAGGTGATGTTGGGAACGACCCGGTACCCGGTGCCGACATACGCCGCAAACGTCGCGGCGTCACCCGCGGGACGCTGCGCCGACACCACGCCTGCCGAGATGCAGACCCCGGCCGTCAACAACAGGACGAGACCAACGCGTTTCATAGTTCCTCCAGGCACCCGCCTTCCGCCACCGTTCGGCGAGGCAGGGCAATGGTATCCGTGCGGTTCCATTGTTGCAACGCAGAGTCAGGTGCAATTGCCTCGTTCTCTCGCCAGCCTGATGACAGCGGCGTATCCATGGCTTCTTGCCGCGATTCTCATCGTCTTCATCTGGCAGACCGTGGCCGCGCGGCGTGCGGCGGTGCCGCCGCCACCACCGAATGCCGACGCCGGCAGTCTCAACTGCAAGACGCTCAGTCACGCGGTGCTGCTGGGCCCGATACCGGAGGCGAGCGGCCTCGCGCTGAGCGCGCGGACGCCGGGCGTTCTCTGGTCGATGAACGATTCAGGCACGCCGGTCGTCTTCGCGATCGACGTGATGGGACGGGTGTTGAGCAGCGTGCGAATCACGGGCGCGGACGTCAACAACTGGGAGGACGTCAGCGTCGGACCGTGCGGCAACGGGTCGTGTCTCTACGTCGCCGACACCGGCAACGGCGGCGGCACCCAGAGGAACGACGTCGTGATCTACCGGGTGCCCGAGCCCGCGCCAACCGACTCGCGCAGCGCGCCGGCCGAAACATTCAACGCCGCGTACCCGGCGGACGAGGATCACGAATCCGAGGCGGTGTTTGTCGCCGGCGGCCAGCTCTATCTCGTCACGAAGGGCCACCCGTCGCTCGTGTTCCGCTTTCCGCGCCGGATGGACGCGGGGACGCTGGCCACGCTCGAGCGCGCCGGCCAGGTGCCGACCGAAGAGTTCCAGGCCGCCACCATTCGCCGGCAGACGCGCATCACCGACGCGGAGACGTCGCCCGACGGCAACTGGGTGGTGATGCGGACCAACAAGGCGCTGCTGCTCTACCACACCGCCGACGTGGTCGCAGGGCGCTTCGACAAGTTCTGGCATTTCGATCTCACGCCGCTCGACGAGGCGCAGGGCGAGGGCGTGGCCATCACGAACGATGGCGACGTGTACCTGGCTGGTGAAGGCGGAGGTCACGGACTGCCGGGAACATTCGCGCACCTGAAGTGCGCCCTTCCGAGGGACGGGTCGTAGCGATTACCATCGAAGCGTCCGGTCGGGCCGGTACCATGGCAGATGCCCCGCGGCGGTGTTCGACATCGCGCGCGTCGGGTTGAAGATCAATCGCAGGCTCGCGCGCCAGACGCGATTGCGCGTGCGGCGCTCCACCCATTCGACGAAGAACCTGTCCAGCAGGTCCTCTGCGATCACGAGGCCGAACGCGCCGGTCGGCGTCACCACGTAGTCCACCCATCCCGTCGTCTCCGGACGAAGGCCGACGTTGCCGATCGACGCCTCGCTGATGGGACCGACCTCGAACTGAAAGCTGTACGCGGCGGCAAACGCCGCGGCTCGTCCGCGGCTCGCCCAGTAGCGATTGTCGAACTCGATCGTGACCGGCGCCTTCGGGTCGTGCTCGATCCACAGGTACCCTGCGGCGGCACCGTGAATCGGGTGACCGACGTAGTTGACCGGCCACGGGTCGGTGTCTTCCCAGTTCACCGGCATGTGTACCGAGCGCCGGTAGTCGCGCCAGAAGTTGCCGCGCAGCTCGCGGCGCGTGCCCGGCTGCAGCGCGAGCCGGATGCCGTGCTCGATGGCGAGCAGCGCCATCGAGTCGAGGAAGACGCCTGTCTTGTCGACGGAGGATCGGACGGGAGGCGGGATCCGGGATCCAGGATCCGATTGTGCGCGGGCGGGGACGGACAGCGCAGCAAGGAGGACGACGGCCGTCAGCGTTCGCGCTGTCGCGTGGGCGTTGGCCATCACGAACGCCTCATCTCGATGCATCACATTGTCCACCTGATAGCGGCTCCGCCCTCGTGGCCACATGTTCGATATGGCAGCTGCCCGATTTCGGGCCCTGCGCACATGTGCACGATGTGCGGATCCGCTCGCGCGCGGGACATGGAGGTGCAGGAACTGCATGAATCTGCGCGCTTCGGCGTGGCGAGGCAATTGCGAGGGCATGCCAACCATGATCGCGGGCGATTCGGTCCTGCGCCGCTGCGCGGAACCGCTGTTGAACGTGGCGCGCCCGGCGAGCGCGGGCCAGCGTGCCGCCGCCGATGTTCGTGCCGAACGGCCCCAGTCGCCCCAGAACTGGACCGCTCTTCCCGTCGGCGCGCGGTGCTACATCGCAGCCGTCACCGGGCTCGGCGCCGCGGCTCTCATGCTGGCGTTGCAGCAGATCAGCGAACGCGACGCGCCGCTGCTCACCGCGCTGGCGGTCCTCTCGCTCATCACGGCATTTGCCAAGACGACGCTGTCCGTGCCGGGAAGCGCATCGACCCTCAGCTTCTGCTACGTAATCGACTTCACCGCGCTGCTCGTGCTCGGCCCCGCGGCGGCGACGCTCACGAGCGCGCTTGGTGTCTGGGCGCAGGGAACCTTCCGCGCGCGGCGGCGCGGCCCGCGCTACCGGACCTGGTTCAGCATCGGCGCGCTGGCGCTGACGGTGCAGGCGGCCTGGCTCACCTACACGCGGTTTGGCGGCAACGCGGGCGAGCCCATCGTGCCGTCCGGGCTCCTGATGCTCGCCGCGACGGCCACGGTGTACTTCTTCTCGAACACGATGCTGGTGGCCGGCGCGGTCGCGTTCACCACGCGCCAGCGCACGCTGCGCGTCTGGCGATCGACGTTCGCCTCGATCTGGCCGGGGCACCTGTTCGGCTTCAGCGTCGCGGCCGCGGCGTCCGCGGGCCTCGTGCGGTCGAAGTTGTGCCTGCTGCCTTTCACCGTCGCCATCCTGGCGCTGACCTACGACACGCTTCACGCGTACGTCGAGGGGTTGTCCGAGTCGCTGATCGATCCGATGACCGATCTGCCGAACCTGCGGTACCTCCGGACGCATGCGGCGCGGGAAGTCGACCGCGCGGAGCGCGACGCGACCTCGCTGGCCGTGCTGATGATCGATGTCGTCCGCTTCAAGGCGATCAACGACACCTACGGTCATCGGGCCGGCGACTTCGCCCTGCGCGAGGTCGCGCAGCGCCTTCAGGCGTCGGTCCGGTCGTACGACATCTGCGCGCGTTACGCCGGCGACGAGTTCGTGGTGGTCCTGCCCGGCTGCTCTGCCGGTGAGGCGCAGGCCAAGGCCGCCGCGCTCCAGGAGACGGTCGCGGGCGCGCGCTTCGAGCTGTCGGCAGGCACTGCGATCCGCCTCGATGTCAGCGTCGGGCTGGCGATGTTCCCGGAGCAGGGCAACAGCTTCGAGGCCCTGCTGGCGGTGGCCGACAGCGCGATGTTCGACAGCAAGCGCGGCCACGCGGGCGGTGGCATCGACGGCGCGGGCAGCGCGCCCCGCAAGGCGCGTCTCGCCGTCAATCGAGGGCTGGCGCCCGCCGTCTGAGCGATCTCAGAACCCTTCGTCCAAGACTCCACGACAGCCACGAGCGGGCAGCGCTGGGTCTTCGGGGTGAATCGCCGTGCCAGAGCAGCGAGGCCATCTGCATCCCCGAGGCAAAGTCGTATCCGCAGTCACACCTGAAGCCCGAGGCGGGATTCATCCGGCCGCAATGAGGACACTTCGCGAAGGACATCGGCGCACCCCCTACACGATCAGGTAAACGGTGCGCCGCTGAAAGCCTTACACGTGTGCGCTGTTGGCTGGTTTCGGGCAGTTCTCAGCGTGTTTTCACTTGTCGCGGGTTATACACAGGTATAGCGAGATACCCACGCCCAAGGAAGTCGAGCACACGATTAGCACACCCGAAATCACACGCGCGCCAATCGCTGGATCTCCATTTCAGGAGGCGTCGGCGCTGAATCAAACGTCACGATGAAGTGCTCAAAAAATCCCCGCCGCCCAAGCAGCGCGGCGGTCGACAGCCTGTCAGAAAAGCCTGCCCGAATCTTGATGATGTCCGAACCGACATGCAGGTGCACGTCGTGGAAATAAACGGTCATCCCCTGTCCCTCGACGACGCCGCCAAATCGGTGTGCGGCAATCCCAGAATCGACCGCGATCCCAATCTGTTGTGCGATATCAGCGTGAAACAGCGTATCGGCAGAACCAGAATCGACAACGGCTTCAAAGAGGTTCGTCGTTTGGGACGGTCTCGCCGCCGCTGCAATCCTTACATTGAGTATCGGAATCCAGGAATGGCGCTCATCAGGGAATGCAGGATGGGGCCTCTTCAGCGGCCAGAGTTTGTACGGATATCGCACGCCGTCAACAGCCGAAACTGCGCGGCGTCCACTCGTCGGGCACCTTCACGAGTACCGGGTTCAACACGCCAGCTTTCGCGGCATTGTCGACCGCTTCCTTGAACGTCTCGCCGACGGCGACGATCCGGCTCTCGTCCTCTGACAGTGCGACCCAATGATCTGGGGGCGCGTTTAGGAGCGCCTCTGCGCGCTGCTGCGAATTCACGTGATTAGTTGTACTTGCCTCCGCTAAACACGCGCAACACAAGGAGTTTCTGGAACACAACTAGATATTGTGGAGGATGGGCCGACACCTGTAGTTTCGAGCGTGGAATTGCGACATCGCCGCCTAATCTCGACTTCCGCCGGACTGCGGTCCGGAACCTCGAGCGCGCGGGCGTCCGCGGCGATGGCGATGGTCGGGCGCAAGGCAGAGGCGATAGGAAAAATGGTGCCGGAGGTGGGAATCGAACCCACACGGGGGGTGACCCCCACGGGATTTTGAGTCCCGCGCGTCTGCCAGTTTCACCACTCCGGCGTCCCTCTCGATCTTACGCCATCACACAGAGCGGCCTGAGGCGCGATTCGAGCGGGACGCGGAGGGTGACGGTCTGTCCTACGGCGCCTGTGCGACGCCCTCGCGCACGCCGTCGAACGTGTAGGCGCTGCTCGGCGAGTTGAGCGGCGCGACACCCGGCCGTGACGCGCCGGTCACGATCCAGCCACGGACGTCGGACGGAGAATACGCAGGATTCTGCTGGAAGTAGCGCGCCGCAATGCCGGCGACGTGCGGCGACGACATGCTGGTCCCGCTCATCCTCGTCGTGCCGCCACCGAGCTTCAGCGACAGGATGCCGGAACCCTGAATTTGGCACGCGCGGCTCACGTCCTCGCGTTCCTCGCCAGGCGCCGAGATCAGGACTTTGACGCCATCGGTCGTGAAATACGACGCCGTGTCGGCCGCAATCGGCGCAGGCAGGAAGCGGCACTGATTCGATCCATTGACCGCCGTGGTGCTCGCCACGGCGGCGACCTGTGGATAGGCGGCAGGAATCTGGTTGCCGGCGTCCGCGGCGGGATCGTTGCCAGCGGACGCGACCACCAGGACGCCGGCGGCATCGAGCGCCGCAAACAGATCACGCAT
>DASQAX010000134.1:0-4065 GCA_035635535.1 Vicinamibacterales bacterium
CGGCAGCTTGAGCGTCTTGCACACCTGCTCGCGCGTCTGCGTGGCGTGCCGCGCGATGAACGGGATGTCCCTGACGTTCGAGAAGCTCTCGAAGCCGCCGCTCATCGGCAGCCGCAGCGCCATCGACGCCTTCGCGTACGCCCCGCGGATGGCGGGCAGCAGCGACGGCGCGAGCCGCACGCGCGGGTAGTCCGCGTAGATCCAGTCCCACGTGAAATTGCCGAGGCCGATCGACGGGATGCCCGACGCGCCGCCGACCGCGAACGCCAGCGGCGGGATGTCGCCGACGATGATGCCGGCGCCGAGCTCGCGGAGCACGCGCGTTTCGCTCGCGGCGCGCGTCACGAGATCGCTGTGGAACGCGGACGCGCGGCGGATGGTGTCCGCCTCGTCGAGCGTCAGCGCGTCGATCTGCATCACCCCCGAGTCGGTCTCGAGCGTGCTGAACATGACCTTTCCCTTGACGGTGAGGTCGAACAGCCATCGCGGGGCCGCCGTTCGCACGCCGATGCGCGTCTCGGGACGCCTGGCGAGAACCGCGTTGATGACTTCGATGCAGCGTGCGGCATGGCCGAAGCCATGCCCGGATATGTAAAAGACGAGTGCCGATGATGTCGCCAAGCTACTGGCCTGTCGCCTTGTGCACTAACGATCCCTCGAATGCGACCTTGAGTACCTGTTCGAGCGTTTCCGCCGGCACGAAGGTCATGTCGCGCCGGACTTCCGCCGGAAGCTCCGCGAGGTCTGGCTCGTTGAGCGCCGGGAGGACGAACGTCTTGATGCCGAATCGCCGCGCGGCGAGCGCTTTCTCCCGGATTCCGCCGACCGGCAGTACGAGGCCGCTCAGTGTAATCTCGCCCGTCATGGCGACCTCCTGCCGCACGGGCTCGTTCTTGGCCGCCGACAGGATCGCCGTCGCCATCGTCACCCCGGCCGATGGACCGTCTTTCGGGATGGCGCCCGCCGGAACGTGGATGTGGAGGTCGTGCTTCGCCAGGAAATCGCCCGAGATCCCGAGTTCCTCGGCGCGCGATCGGATGTGACTGAGCGCCGCGCGGGCCGACTCCTGCATCACGTTGCCGAGCTGGCCCGTCAGAATGATGTTCTGGTTTCCTCCCGGAAGCAAGGTCGCTTCGATGAATAGGACGTCGCCGCCCGTCTCCGTCCAGGCGACGCCCGTCGCGACACCCGGCCGCGACGTGCGGAAGGCGACCTCCTTCCTGAAGCGCGCGAGTCCGAGGTAGTCGTCGACGTCATCGCGATCGATGACGGTCTTGTCCGGCGGGCCCGCATCGGACGGGCGGGTCGCGATTCTCGCGGCGACCTTGCGGGCGAGCGCGGCAAGCTGGCGCTCGAGGCTGCGGACCCCCGCCTCGCGCGTGTATTCGGCGATCACCACCCGCAAGGCCGCATCGGTGATCTCGAGCGATCCCCCCGGAAGCCCGTGCTCCTGTTCCTGGCGCGGCAGGAGGTCGCGCCGGGCGATGTTCATCTTCTCTTCTTCGGTGTAGCCGGCAAGCGAGATGATCTCCATCCGGTCGAGCAGCGCCGGATGAATCGTGCCGAGCTGGTTCGATGTCGCGATGAACAGGACCCTCGACAGGTCCACGGGAATCTCGAGGTAATGGTCGCGGAACGAATGGTTCTGCGCCGGGTCGAGCACCTCGAGGAGCGCGGCTGACGGGTCGCCCTGGAACCCGCCGGACGAGACCTTGTCGATTTCGTCGAGCATGAACACCGGGTTCATCGATCCGGCCTGCTTCAGCGCCTGGACGATGCGGCCGGGGATCGAGCCGATGTAGGTGCGGCGGTGGCCGCGAATCTCCGCCTCGTCGCGGACGCCGCCGAGCGAGATGCGGACGAACTTCCGCTCCATCGCGCGGGCGATCGACTGGCCCAGCGACGTCTTGCCGACGCCCGGCGGGCCGACGAAGCAGAGGATCGGCCCCTTCATGTCGCCCTTGAGCTTGCGCACCGCGAGGTACTCGACGATGCGCTCCTTCACCTTCTCGAGGTCGTAGTGGTCCTCGTCGAGGACCCGGCGCCCTTCGACTGGATCCAGGCGGTCGGGGGTCGTCACCGACCACGGCACGTCGAGCAGCCAGTCGACGTACGTCCGCAGCATCTGGTATTCGGGCGATGCCGCGCCCATCCGCATCAGGCGGTCTACCTCGCGCATCGCGACGACGTCGACGTGTTCGGGCAGCTTCGCGTCCGCGATGCGCTTCCGGAGCTCGGCGAGCTCGTTCCCCTCGCCCTCACCCAGCTCCTGCTGGATGGCCTTCAGCTGCTGGCGCAGGTAGTACTGCCTCTGCGCGTCGGTCATCTCCTGCTGCGCCTGCGACTCGATCTTGCTCTTCATCTCGAGCAGCGAGATCTCGCGTGAGAGCGCGCCTTCGATCGACTGCAGCTTCTTGAGCAGGTCCTTCTCTTCGAGCAGCGCCTGTTTTTCCTCGGGCTTGATGTCGATGAGCGTCGCGAGCACGTAGACGAGCCGCAGCGGGTCGTCGATGTTCATCACGACGCCGCGCAGCTCCTCGGACAGGCCGGTCGCGAGCGAGAGCGCCTTCTCGATCAGCTCCTGGACGCGCCGGATGTGCGCCTCGACCTCGAGCGTCCGCTCGACGGTCTCGGGCATCGGCGTGATGCGCGCGCGCATCGACGTCCCCGTCCGCGTGACGGTGTCCGCGCGGACGCGCGCGATCCCCTCGATGATGATGTTGATGCCGCCCCCCGCCTTCGCCATCTGGCGGACGATGCCCACCGTGCCGACGCGGTGCACGTCGTCGGGCGTCGGGTCGTCGGCCTCGGAGTGCTGCAGCAGGAGCAGCACGAGGCGATCGGACCCGAGGGCGCGGTTCACGCTCTCGATCGACACCGGACGGTTGACCGCAAGCGGCTGAAGCGTCAGCGGAAACGCGACGGTGCGTCGCAGCGGGAGGACCGGAAGCTCGGAAGGTAGTGTCGGCGGCGTCGGTTCGGCCATTGGAGCAACGGCGGCCGAGTCGGAGCCGGCTCGCGCTCGGTTAGTATACCGAGTAAGAAACCCATGGACGAACGTCTGTTCTTTACCGAAAAGCCCGAGCAGAGGCCGGCGCGCTTCCAGTGTCCGCGCTGCCGGCGCACCAACGACTACACCATCCGCTGGATACGCCGCACCCGGAAGCCACAGGTTCCCGGCGGAGCTGATGCGCGCGATCGGGCGATGTTCGAAAAGGTCAAGGATCATCTGGTCCGGGTGGACGATGACGTCACCTGTAAGACGTGCGGCAAACGGTTCGAGATCCCGTCGCACCGCGCGTTGATCTTCCTGGAAGAGCTCGAGGGGCTGCCTCAGGAGGATTACGACGAATAGCTGGCAGCTGGCAGTGGGCAGTCGGCGGTAGGCAGTAGGTTTCAGTTCGCAGGCAACAGGCGTAGGGGCCGACCTTCAGGTCGGCCCTGTTAATACGGAATCTTCACCCCGTCACAATTGAGCGGGCTCGAATCGATCTCCGCGAGGTACGCGATCGTGCCGCGATCCTTCCGTGCCTGCGCGATGCAGCGCAGCGTCCGGAGCCGCTGCGCATCGAGCCGCGCCCCGCGGTCGCGGACGAGGCGAATCATGTAGGCGCGCTCGCTGACGACCGCCGCCTCGAGCGGCGTCAGCATCGCGGGCTCGTGCAGCCGCAGCGGAATCCGCGCGGGCGCCGGCTGGTCCATGTCGGTCGCCTCCGACATGACGACCACGTCCGCCACGTCGCGGTTGCCCGCGGCCTCGGCCGCCGTGCGCGGAACGGGCGCCAGGATCAGCGGCCGATCCGCCAGAAACGCGGAAACGCCAGACAGTCCCGTCAACAGCGCAACGACGATGCCCGGCAGGGCAATCGCGGCGGTCACGAGCACGCGAAACCGTCGCGCGGTCAGATCAATCACGATTCACCACCCGCGAACCACCACCCATGAACCGCGAACCACGAACCCGCGAACCGCGAACCACCTAGTTCTCTCCCCATAGCCTTGCGTAGGGCGGCCAGAGCAGATACGGGTTCGTCCGCCCCCGGTGGAGCGCTTCATCGAGGAGCC
>DASQAX010000135.1:0-6764 GCA_035635535.1 Vicinamibacterales bacterium
CCCCATAACCACGAACCCCGAACCCGAACCCCGAACCCCGAACCCCGAACCCCGAACCGA
The DNA here is from genome assembly GCA_035635535.1 of Vicinamibacterales bacterium. GTDB lineage: Bacteria > Acidobacteriota > Vicinamibacteria > Vicinamibacterales > UBA2999 > Gp6-AA40. The sequence continues at coordinate 61 of DASQAX010000135.1, forward strand.
AACGGCAGAAGCGTGAACGGCCGGTTCCTCACGCTATAATCTTCTCCAGCGCTAAGCATCTGACAGGCAATGGTTTCCCACGAACTTTCCGAGCGGTCGCGGCGGCTGTTGGCAGCGCTCGTACGCGAGCACATCGCCACCGGCGAGCCCGTCTCCTCGCAGGCGCTCGCCGGCGAGAGTGGACTGGCCGTGTCGTCGGCCACCATCCGGAACATGTTCGCGAGGCTCGAGGCCGACGGCTACCTGCATCAGCCGCACACCTCGGCCGGGCGGGTCCCGACCGACCGCGGCTATCGCGTGTTCGTCGACCTGCTGCTCGAGAGCCGCAAGCCGACGCGATCGACGGCCGCGGAGCACGAGCTGCGGCAGCACGCCGAACGGTCGCCGCTCATCGACGACCTGCTCGCCAGCGTGTCGCACATGGTCTCGCGCGCCTCGAAGCACGTCGGCTTCGCCATCGGCAGCACGGACATCGCGGTCCTGCAGCGCATCGAGTTCGTGCCGCTCGGCGGCACGCGCGTGCTCGTGGTGGTCGTCTCGAGGGGCAACCAGGTGACGCAGAAGGTCGTGGATGCCGGTGAAGAGATTCGCTCCGACGACCTGGTCCAGGCTGCCAACTACCTGACCTCCGAATTCGCCGGGCTGCCGCTGGTCGACGTCCGCAAAGCGGTGCTGGCTCGGCTGGCGCAGGAGCGCACGCTCTACGGCGAGCTGATGGGACGTGCGCTGCGCCTGGCGCGCTCCACGCTGGAAGAGCTGCCGAGGCAGAACGCGTTTCACGTGGAAGGCGCCGCGTCGCTGCTCGACGCGCCGGCGCCCGACGGCGTCACACTGCCGACCTTGCGCGCGCTGCTCGAGATGATGGAAGAAAGAGAGCGGATGCTGCGGCTGCTCAACCAGTACATCGACGGCCCGGGGATCACCGTCGTGATCGGCGGCGAACACGTCTCACCCGATCTGCGTCCGTTCAGCCTGATCGCCTCGACGACCACCGACGGCAGCACGATCCGCACCGTCGGCATCATCGGACCCACACGGATGCAGTACTCGCGCGCGATCAGCGTAGTCGACGGCGTGACGCAGGCGGTCGCCCGCGTGCTGCGCGCCAACTAGCGAGAATCATGTCAGACGACGGGATGAACGAACAGGAGTCGGCCGGCGCCGCGATCGAGCCGCGGGAGCCGGATGCGCCGGAGCCGGCGCTCGAGGCGCTGCGGAAGGAGAAGGACGCCCTCCAGGATCGCCTCCTGCGCATGGCGGCCGAATTCGACAACTACAGGAAGCGTGTCGAACGCGACCGGCGCGACCAGGCGGAGTCGGCCGCGGCCGACGCGATCACCGACCTGCTCCCCATCATCGACGACCTCGAACGCGCCTTGAAGGCGCCGGCGAGCGGAGAGGCCGACGGGTTCCGCAAGGGAATCGAGCTGATCCACCAGCAGATGATCGAGCTGCTGCGCAAACGCGGCGTGAAGCCGATCGACGCCGTCGGCACCGACTTCGACCCGCGCTATCACCAGGCCGTCGCCCACGAAAGCAGCGCCGACCATCGTGAAGGCGAAGTGATGGAAGAGTTCGCGCGTGGCTACGCGCTCGGCGATCGCCTGCTGCGGCCCGCAATGGTGAAGGTAGCGAAAGCGTGAGCAGCAGCAAGCGCGACTACTACGAAGTGCTCGGGGTGGTGCGCACGGCGACCGAGGTCGAGATCAAGAGCGCGTACCGCAAGCTGGCGCTCAAGCACCATCCCGATCGGAATCCCGGCGACAAGGCCGCCGAAGAGAAGTTCAAGGAAGCGGCGGAAGCGTACGCGGTGCTCGCCGACACCGACAAGCGCCACATGTACGACCGCTTCGGCCACGCGGGGCTCGGCGGCGCGGCGACCGGCGGATTCGACCCGACGGTCTTCACCGGCTTCGAGGATATCCTCGGCGGTCTCGGCGACATCTTCGGCATCGGCGACATGTTCGGCGGGCAGCGCCGGCGCGGCGGCCCTCAGCGCGGCGCGGACCTGCGGTACGACCTCGAGATCTCGTTCGACGAATCCGCCAGGGGTGTGGAGACCACGATCCAGATTCCACGCCAGGAGGCCTGCGAGACGTGCCACGGTTCTGGCGCGGAGCCCGGCTCGAAGCCCCAGACGTGCCCGCAGTGCCACGGGCGAGGCCAGCTGCGCTACCAGCAGGGCTTCTTCACGGTCGCGCGCACCTGCGGACAGTGCCGCGGGACCGGATCGATCATCAGCTCGCCCTGCCCCGCGTGCCGTGGCGCCGGCCGGGTGCAGCACCAGCGCAAGCTGACGGTGAAGATCCCCGCCGGCATCGCGAGCGGACAGCGCCTCCGCCTGAGCGGAGAGGGCGAATCGGGCGGCGGCGGCGGCCCTGCCGGCGATCTCTATGTCGTCGTCCACGTGCAGGACCATGCGTTCTTTCACCGCGACGGCAACGATCTGTACTGCGAAGTCCCGCTGAACTATCCGACGGCGGCGCTCGGTGGCGAGATCACCATTCCGACGCTCGAAGGCGAGGAGACGTTCAAGGTGCCCGAGGGGACGCAGAGCGGCGCCGCCTTCCGCCTGCGCGGCCGCGGCATGCCCGACGTCGTCTCCGGCCGGTCGCACGGCGACCTGCTCGTCACCGTGAAGGTCGTGACACCGAAGAAGATGACGAAGGAGCAGCGGAAACTGCTCGAGCAGCTCGCCACGACGATGCCGAAGGAGAAGTTCGAGCCCACGCCGCGCCACGAGCACGACGAGCGCGGCATCTTCGACAGGGTGAAGGACATATTCGGGTAATGGCTACGTGCGGACCTGGCCCGCGTTGGACATCGCGCAGCCGGACGCCGACGACCTCATCCAGGCCTTCCTGATCGATTTCAATCTCGCCGCGGTTGACGATTCGCGGTTCTTTTTTCACACGCATGGCGATCGCGACCGCGCCGCGGCGGCGTTGCGCGCCGGCTTCCCGGGGATCGACGCGCGGCCGGTGGACGTGCTCGATGAAGACTGGGCGGCGCGCTCGCAGGCGGCGCTCCGCGCAATTCAGATCGGGAGCTTGATCGTGGCGCCGCCGTGGGATGTGCAGGCCGGGATCCGGGATCCGGGATCCGGGGTTCGGACCATCGTGATTCAGCCCTCGATGGGCTTCGGCACGGGGCATCATGCGACGACGCGCCTGTGCCTCGCGGCGCTGCAGGAGATCGATCTGCGGGGACGCAGCGTCATCGACGTCGGCACGGGGTCCGGTGTGCTGGCGATCGCCGCGCGGCGGCTCGGCGCGTCAGGCGTGCTCGGCATCGACGATGACGCCGACGCGATCGCGGCGGCGGAAGAGAACGTCGCGCTCAATCGCGAATCCCGGATTGCGCTCGAGGTGGCCGACCTGCGCGCCTCGACGATCGGCCAGTTCGACGTGGTCGTCGCGAATCTCACCGGCGCCCTGCTGGTATCGACGGCGCCGCGGCTTCAGTCATTCACCGTGTCAGGAGGGCGTCTGGTTCTCGGCGGCTTCCTGGAGGAGGAAGAACGCGACGTGCTCGCCGCGTTTGCGACCTGTGCGGTCGAGGCGCGCACGCAGGAAGATGAGTGGATGTGTGTGACCCTGCGGAACGTCCGTCACCAACCACCGACCAACGGCTAACGGTCAACGGTCAACGGCTAACGGTCAACGGCCAACGGCCAGCGGCTCGACGACCTGACGCAGCAGGATGTCGAACATGCGCTGCCGATGCCCGCGGCGCTCCTCGCTCACGTCGGGCGACGCGGTCGTCACGATCACGAGGTCCAGGTCGGGGACGACGAAGATGTACTGGCCACCGTAGCCCCAGGCGAAACAGGTGTCGTGGCCGCCGATCTCGTACACCCACCACAGGTAGCCATAGCGCCGGTCGCGCATCGGGTCGGGGATCGTATCGACTCGCAGCGGATCCCCTCGCCGCGCGCCGGGGCGGAACTCGCGCGCGCGCCCCTCGCACGACTTCGCCACCCACCGTTCCGCCACGACCTGCCGTCCGCCGGCGCGCCCGCGGTTCAGATACAGCTCGCCGAACTCGATCATCTGCCGCGGCGTCATCAGCATGTCGTTGCCGCCGAAGTAGATGCCCTGCGGATCGCGCGGCCATGACGGGAACGTGAACCCGAGCGGCGCGCCGAGCGCCTCGTTCGCGAACTCCCAGGTGCTCCTGCCGGATGCCTTCGTCAGGATCGCCGAGAGCAGGTGCGTGTTGCCCGTGCTGTATTCCATGATCGCCCCGGGCGGCGCGAACAGCGGCCGCGCGAGCGCGTGCTGGACCCAGTTCCGGCTCGTGACCCAGGCGCCGTAATTCCGGTTGCTCGTCCCCTCGAGGCCCGATCGCATCGTCAGCAGATCCTCGACGGTGATGGTCCGCTTCGCCGGATCCGGATCCCGGGCGAGCTCCGGAAAGAACGTGACGATCGGCGCCCGGACGCCGGCGATCAGGCCACGCTCGAGCGCAATGCCGACGAGCGTGGAGATGATGCTCTTCGAGGCCGACTTGATGTTCTCGGGCTGACCGGCTTTCCGGCCGTTGTAGTACCGCTCGAAGATCAGCTCGCCGCGCTGGCTGACCAGCAGCGAGTGGAGGCGAGTCAGCGCGCGAGCGTCGGTGTCGATCGCATCCGCATTCAAGCCGGCGGCGCCAACGCTGGTCACGGCGCACACGAGCGCGGCGGCCGCGACAGCCGGGGCGAATCGAGTCATCGCTAGAACTCTCTCCACATCGTAAAGAACGCCGAGAGCGCCACGATGGACATGGCGTCGGCGCGAAGCGTGCGGCCGCCCACGGTAATCAGGCGGCACACCGCGGCTCCGCGCTCGACCTCGCCGGGCGTCCAGCCGCCTTCGGGACCAATCAGCACGGTGGCGCCGCGCTGCGGCGACAGGTCCAGCTCCGAGGCCGGCGTCGTGTCCGTGGCGGCGCCCGGTTCGACCAGCATCAGTCCCGGCAACGGCAGCCGCATCCTGACGAGCGCGTCCACCAGCTCGTCGAAGTTGATCGGCTCGAAGACCCGCGGCACGGTCGCGCGGCCGCACTGCTTGACGGCTGAAACCGCGATGCGCTCCCAGCGTTCCTTCCGGTTGCCGCGCGCGAGGGCGGCTCGCGTCACCTCGGTGCGCGCCGTGATCACCGGCTGAAACTCGGCGACGCCGAGCATCGTCGCGTCGCGGACGACGTCGTCCATCTTGTCGGCCTTGAGGACCGCCTGCGCGAGCGTGATGGCGACGCGCGGCTCGGGCGCCGGCTGCGCCGCGGCGACGACACGCACGCGGACGCCGCGCCTGGCCGCTTCGTCGACGATCGCGTCGAACTCGCCGCCGTGGCCGTTGAAGACGCGCAGCATGTCGCCGGTCTTCAATCGAAGCACGCGCGTGAGGTGCTCGCCCTCGTCCTCGGGAAGCGTGATCAGATCGCCCGGTGCGCGTGCATCGGGTGCGTAGAACCGCGCGTTCACGCGGCGATTATGGATCGCGGCTGCTATACTCCTGCCACCCCACATGTTCCTGAAGGGTCAGACGGTCGGCAAGTACCGGATCCTTGCACCCCTGGGCAGCGGCGGCTTCGGCAGCGTCTTCCTGGCCGAAGACATCTGGATTCACAAGAAGGTCGCGATCAAGGTTCCACACAAGCAGAACCTGGACTTCACCGAGATGCTCAAGGAGCCGCGGCTCCTGGCCTCGATGAACCATCCGAACATCGTGACCGTGCTGACGGCGGAGAAGCAGGAGAACGTCTTCTTCATCGTGATGGAGTACGTCCCGGGCCAGACGCTCGAGCAGATCGTCCTGCGCGAGGGTCCGCTCGACGTCTCGCGCGCGCTCGATTTCACCTGCCAGATCTGCAACGCCGTGGACCACGCGCACCGCGTCGGCGTGCTGCACCGCGACCTGCGCCCCGGGAACATGCTCGTCTCCGAGGCTGGCATGGTGAAGGTGACCGACTTCGGGACGTCGCGGTTCCTGGAGATCGCGGCACACGGCACGACGGTCATCGGCAGCCCGCCGTACATGGCGCCCGAGCAGTTCTACGGCAAGGCTGTCTTCGCCAGCGACGTGTACTCCGTCGGCGTCACGATGTACCAGATGCTCACCGGCGAACTGCCCTACGCCACGCCGGCCCCCTCTGACATCCAGCGGCTCGTCCGCGGCGAACTGGTCACCGCACCGCGGCTCAAGAACGGCCGGATTCCGAAGGCCGTCAACGACATCGTCCTCAAGGCGCTCGCCGCCGACGTCACGCAGCGGTACCCGCGCGCCTCCGACCTCCTGACCGACTTGCTGGCGGGTACGGCCGTGTCGCGCCGCCCCGCGGCGAGTCCCCCTCGGGAAGCGAACGTCGCCGAGATTCAGTCGCGCCTCCGCTCGCGCGAGACGCGGCAGCCCGGCTTCTGCTGGCACTGCCGCAAGCCGTTGCAGGCGCGCACGGCCAGATGCCCGTTCTGCGGAGAGCAACAGTAGGCTCAGATGTCTCCGTGACAATTCGCCCCTCGCGCCCCCGCCGTATAAGATCGGGAAAAGGAGCAGGCGATGGCTTTTCCGGGCACTGGCAAAATCTGGATGAACGGGTCGCTCGTGGACTGGAAGGACGCGAAGATCCACATCGGCTCGCACATCGTCCACTACGGCAGCGGCGTCTTCGAAGGCGCGCGGTGCTACGACACGCTGGGCGGCTCCGCCTGCTTCCGGCTCGAC
>DASQAX010000136.1:0-3562 GCA_035635535.1 Vicinamibacterales bacterium
CTGCATTCGACGGGCGATGCATCCCCGCTGGCGGCGTTGCTCCTCGCTCAAATACTCCCGGTATTCTCGGTCGTCGCGCCTTGCCATCGGGGCGCCTCGCCCGTCTCGGTGCGACGCCAGACTTTCACCACGGGCTGTTAAACAATCATCGGCGTTGTGTCAAGACCGTGTCACATACCGCATCCTGCCCTTGCCCTTCGGCCGATCGGGGGAACGGCTGAAACGGACGCGCGCCCGCTTCTCCCGCGCGTCACGCGTCGCCTCGTCGGCCTTCAGGCAGAGCACGTCGCCGGCGATCAGCGCGAGGAACAGATCGCCAGCGTAGAGCCCGACGCCGCCGAACATGCGCTTCGACGCGATCGAGAGGGCCCGCCCTACGATTGCTGGCCGGGTCTGTCAGACCCGGCTGGGCGCCTCGACGCCCAGCACCTGCTCGAGCCACGGCTGCCATTTCGCGCGGATCGTTTCGACCTCGGTCGGCGTCTTTCCGTAGACCGACAGCATTGTATAGACGTAGTTGTTCGCTCCGGAGCACGACATCGAGTGCGCGAGGTATGCGTCGCCGAGCTCGGGAATGTTCACTTCGAGAATCGTGGGCGCTTGTTCGAAGACGATGGTGCCAGTCGGCTTGACCGCAGCCACGAGACGCGCCCAGGCGTCCTCGGGCGAGCCGGACTGCTTACCGATGACCTTGATCGTCGTGCGCGGCCTGCCGCCGTGATGTTCGAGATAGTGGCGCAGCGTGCGGAGGAAGGAGCGCCATCCGCTCTCAGTGCCGTTGTAGAAGTCGTCCCACTCCGGCGCGTTGGGGATGCCGGAGGTGACCAGCCGCAGCACCGTCTTGCCGTCGCGGCGCTCGATCGTGTACTCGTTGACCATCGGTGTCGTCCCGTCGTACTTCGCCGCGCCCATCTCGAACGGCATCATCGTGAGCCGCAGCTTCCGGTTCGGCTCCCATTCGTCGATTCGGTTTTGCCCCTTCTCGTCGCCGCCCCACGAAATGGTGAACGTGCCGCCGACGCCCGGCTCGACGCTGGCCTCCTCGACGAACCACCGCGTCAGCTCCTCGGCATCGGTGATCGCCTTCCACACGGCTTCAAGCGGCGCGTCGATGACGATTTCGTGCTGTTGCGTTCTCGTGGCTTTGCCCGCTGGACGTTCGCTCATCACTCTCTCCTTGCGCTGTTGCGCTTGTTTCGATGCTGTTGCTGGCGTCGGTGCCGCGCGGTTTCCGCGGCGGCGTCGGCGGCGGTCTTCGTCACGACCGGATGCGAGCCGACGACGACACGAAAGCGGCGGCTCCTGGCGGTGGCGTTGTCGTATTTCGACGCCAGCGTCGCGACCTGCGATGCCAGCTCCTCGGTGAACGCACGAAAGGCCGCCGGCGACGCGAAGCCGATCTCGCAGTCCATCGTGAACGTCGCCAGGCGTTGCTCCACCGCTCGGGCCCGTTGAGTGAGCACCGCGACGTCGCGGATCAGCCCGGTCGCGGTCGCGAGCAGGAACGCGCTCGAGAAGCGATCGCGGGCCTGGTGCGGATCGTCCGACAGCGCGCCGAGCAGCGCGGGGTTGACGACGAAGGCGCGCGACGTCACTTTGAGCAGCCGTTCCACGCAGCCGCGGCGCGGCCGTTCCTCGACGACTTCAAGAAAGCCCTCCCGTTCGAGCTCGCGCAGGTGGTAGTTCAGCGTCTGCCGCGACAGTCCGAGACGCGGCGCAAGGCTGGTCGCCGACTCCGGCTGGTGCATCTCGCGGAGGACGCGCATGCGCAGCGGCGAGAGTGCGGCGGCGAGCTGGATGGTGTCGTTGAGGACCTGCACGGGCGAGATTATCAATTAGACAAAGTTATTTGTCAAATAGTCGGCAGCGTGCGTTCGTTCGCAGATCGTTGATCGTGTGCACCTCGTGCGCGCGACGGATCGTGTCCGGGCCGACTTCCGACAGTCCGATCGCGCGTAAGTAGCCCGCCTTCACCAGATCGGCGATCGCACCGATGGGTCTATTTCACGATCACTTGGGACTCCTGAATCGGGTACTTCTTCCCGGTGTCGGTGATTGTTGCCGTCAAGGAGAGGGGGACCGTGTACGTGCCCGGTGTTGACGTCACGATTCCGGTGACGCTCTCGTTCGTGATGGATTCGTTCTTCTTGACCGTAATGTTTATGCGCGAAACGTGCGATTCTGGTGCGCCCTGCAGGTAGCTGAGATTCTTCGTCCCTTCGTATTTCGTCTCGTTGCCGGCGCCGTGATAGTAGAAGTGGATATCGGAGTACACCTGCTCGCCCGGTTTGCTTGCGGGAAGGCACGCACTCGCTCCGCGGCTCCGACTGGCACGAGAACCCCCGGTCCGCGGTATCACGATCTCCGTACATGAGGACCCATGAAATATGTGGCGTACCTGGCGCGACGCCACTGGGTTCCGGAACGCGTTTGGCACAAGCAGAACCGAACAAGGCGACGAGCGTCAGTGCGGCGAACAAGCGGAGCTGCATTGTCACCTCTACGTCTTGAACAATGAACGGCTTTCTGCGAGGAATGCGCGAGAGAAGGCCGGAGCAGCATGCCGCCGTCGACCGCGCGGAACGCCCCGGTGAGAACTGAGAGCGCTGACTGATTATTCGGCGAGTACCGCAGCAGGGTTCACACGTGCGGCGCGGCGCGCCGGCAGCCACGTCGCGACGAGCGCGACCGTCGCGAGCAGGAGCGCGACGCCGCCGACGACGACCGGATCGGTCGGTCTGACGCCGTAGAGCAGCCCCGCCATCAACCGTGTTATGCCGGCCGTCCCGGCGAACCCGGCGATGATGCCGAGCAGAGTCATGCGAGCGCCGTCGCGCATGACGAGACGGAAGACGTCCGAGGCGGAGCTGCCGAGCGCCATCCGGATGCCGATCTCGCGCCGCCGCTCGGTGACCTGCGAGGCGAGCACGCCGTACACCCCGATTGCCGCGAGGAACAGCGCGACGGCGCCGAATGCCATCGCGATGACCATCGGCATCCGTCGCTGGACCAGCGAGCGATCGAGCCGCTCCTCCATGGTGCGCACGTCGTACAAGGGGAGTTCCCGGTCGATCGACGCGAGCGTGGATCGCAGCGGCGCGATAATGGTCTCCGGGGCCTGCGCGCTTCTGACGGCGACCACGATCGATCGCGCCGGCTGCTGCGCGTACGGAAAATAGTACGCGCCAACCGGCGGATCCTTCGGCGTCAGGCCGGTCAGCTGGACGTTCGCGACCACGCCAATCACTGTGTAGGAGCGCGTGTCGGGGCCTCGCGTCAGGAGATCGAGCACGCCGGTGGGATTGGCGGGCCGGAGGAGGCGCTGGCCGACGGCGTCGCGGCCAGGCCAGAATCGCCGCGCAAGCCGCTCGTCGACGATGACCACTGGCGGCGCCGAGGCCGTGTCCCGCCGGTCGAAGTATCGCCCGCGCAGGAGCGGGATGCGCATCGCCTCGAAGTAGCCGTCGCTCGCGCTGATCAGGTGCGGCGCCACGATCGATTCGGCGCCGCCTGGCTCGCTCCCCGCGGCGAGGATGATGCCGCTGCTGTAGTTCACGCCGAG
>DASQAX010000137.1:0-3238 GCA_035635535.1 Vicinamibacterales bacterium
GTCATCATCATGGAGCTGATTCACAACATCGCGCTCAAGCACGGCGGCGTGTCCGTGTTCGGCGGTGTCGGTGAACGCACGCGCGAGGGGAACGATCTCTGGCTCGAGTTCCAGGAATCGGGTGTCATCGACACGAAGGACCTGTCGAAGTCGCGCGCGGCGCTGGTCTACGGACAGATGACGGAGCCGCCAGGCGCGCGCCTGCGCGTCGGCCTCTCCGCGCTCACGGTGGCGGAGTACTTCCGCGACGCGGAAGGCAAGGACGTGCTCCTCTTCATCGACAACATCTTCCGCTTCACGCAGGCGGGTTCGGAAGTATCGGCGCTGCTCGGCCGCATGCCATCGGCGGTCGGTTATCAGCCGACGCTGCTGACCGAGATGGGCGAGCTCCAGGAACGCATCACGTCGACGAAGAAGGGCTCGATCACCTCCGTCCAGGCGATCTACGTGCCCGCCGACGACTACACCGACCCGGCGCCGGCGACGACCTTCGCGCATCTCGACGCGACGACGAACCTGTCGCGGCAGATCGCGGAGCTCGGGATCTACCCGGCGGTGGATCCGCTGGCGTCGACGTCGCGCATTCTCGATCCGCGCATCCTCGGCGACGAGCATTACAACGTCGCGCGTTCGGTGAAGCAGATCCTGCAGCGCTACAAGGACCTCCAGGACATCATCGCGATTCTCGGCATCGACGAGCTGTCGGAAGACGATCGCCTGACCGTGTCACGCGCGCGCAAGCTGCAGCGGTTCCTCTCGCAGCCGTTCTTCGTCGCCGAACAGTTCACCGGCTTCAAGGGCAAGTACGTGGCGGTCGCCGACACCGTGCGCGGCTTCAAGGAGATCGTCGAAGGCAAGCACGACGAACTGCCCGAGCAGGCGTTCTACCTCGTGGGCACCATCGAGGAAGCCGTCGAGAAGGCGGCTGCGATGAAAACGGCCGCGTAACGACCAATGGCGCTACCGACCAAGCTGAAACTCGAGATCGTCACACCGGCTCGCGCGCTCCTTGCCGAAGAGGTCGACGAGGTCGTCGTCCCGGGGAGCGAAGGCTACTTCGGCGTGCTGCCGGGCCACACGCCGTTGCTGTCGATGCTGAAGGTGGGCGAGCTGTGGTTCCGGCAAGGCCAGGAGAAGCATTACCTCGCGGTCGCGTTCGGGTTCGTGGAGGTCCTGCCGGATCGTGTCACGGTCCTCGCGGACATAGGCGAGCGCGCGCAGGACATCGACGTGCAGCGCGCCGAGCGCGCGAAGCAGCGGGCCGAGCAGCGCCTGGCGCAGGCGCAGCCGCATCTCACGGCGGTCGATCTCGACATTGAGCGCGCCCGGATCGCGCTCCTCAAGTCGCTTATTCGTCTCCAGGTGGCCTCCCGGGCGCGGACAAGGGTTTAATGTAGGGGTTGCTCGCCAACCTCCGACAGCTTTTCCGCTACCGCGCCCTCATTTCCAGCCTGGTTGCACGCGAGCTCAAGGCGCGCTATCGCGCCTCCACCCTCGGCGTCGTCTGGTCGTTCGTCAACCCGCTGCTGCTCCTCCTCATCTACACGTTCGTCTTCACTGTCGTGATGCCGGCCGCGCACCCGCCGGAGCTGCAGCCGTTCGCGCTCTTCCTGTTCGCCGGCATCCTGCCGTGGACCTGGTTTTCGTCTTCGCTGCTCGAATCGTCGAACGTGCTGATCGCCGGCGGCAATCTGATCAAGAAGGTGCTGTTTCCCGCGGAGGTGCTGCCGATCGTCAGCGTGCTGGCCGGCCTGGTGCACTTCTGTTTCGGGCTACCGATTCTCGTCGCGTTTCTGATCTACTACCGCGTGCCGGTGTCGCCGACGGATCTGCTCTGGTTTCCGCTGATCGTCCTGGTGCAGCTGGTGCTGACGACGGGTCTGGCGCTGCTGGTGTCCGCGCTGACCGTACACTTCCGTGACGTGCGCGACCTGCTCGCGAACCTGCTGACGCTCTGGTTCTTCGCGACGCCCATCATCTATCCGATCAGCCAGGCGCCCGGGCGCGTCCGCCAGGTCCTGAACCTCAATCCATTCACGCACCTCGCGGTTGCCTACCAGGACGTCCTGTTCAGGCCGGGCCCGTTCACGCAGGGGACGCGGCTCCTCGTCGTGGGCATCGCCTCCGCGCTCGTGTTCGTCACCGGATACTTCGTCTTCGATCGGCTGCGGGACACGTTCGCGGAGGAAGTGTGAGCAGCGCGCAGCAGGCAGCGGGCAGCCGGCAGGCATCCGCAATCGAGGTTCGCGACGTCCACAAGGTCTACCGCCGCTACGGGCGGCGGAAGCGGTTCGCGACGCTCAAGAGCGCGATCCTGTCGGGCAGCGTGTTGCGCGATCTGCACCCCGACGCGGTGTTCGAGGCGTTGAAGGGCGTCTCGTTCGACGTCGCGAAGGGGAAGACCTTCGGTATCGTCGGCCGCAACGGATCCGGCAAGAGCACGATGCTGAAGCTGATTGCGGGCATCGGCAAGCCGACGTCCGGAACGGTTCGCGTCGATGGCCGTGTCTCCGCGCTGATCGAGCTGGGTGCCGGGTTCCACCCCGAGATCTCCGGGCGCGAGAACGTCTACATCAACGGCCTGATGCTGGGCCTCGGCCGGCGCGAGATCGCGCGCCGGTTCGACGAGATCGTGCGGTTCGCCGAGCTCGAGGAGTTCATCGACGCCCCGGTGAAAACGTACTCGTCCGGCATGTACATGCGGCTGGGGTTCGCGGTGGCCATCAACGTGGATCCGGACGTGCTGCTCGTCGACGAAGTGCTCGCGGTCGGCGACGAAGCGTTCACGCACAAGTGCCTCGACAAGCTCGCCGAGCTGCGCCGTCGGGGACGGACGGTCCTGCTCGTCACGCATTCGCTCGACCTGGTGACGCGATTCTGCGACGAGGCGCTGTGGCTCGACGCCGGCGTCGCGAGGGCGCAGGGCGACCCGAAGCGCGTTATCGATGCGTATCTGATGGATGTCGCTCGCGCGGAGAATGCGACGCTCGCAGCGGCCGCGGTCCGGGATCCGGGATCCGGGATCGGCGGCGGACCTGAAGGTCCGCCTCTACGTGACGTAGGGGCCGACCTTCAGGTCGGCCCGCGCGAACCGGAAGACATGTTCAAGGCGGCGGAAGGGCGCTGGGGGTCTCGCGAAGCGGAGATCACCGCCGTCGAGATGATCGGCCTCAGCGGCCAGCCGGCGCACCTGTTCCAATCCGGCGAGCGCGTCGACATCCGCCTTCACGTCCGCGCC
>DASQAX010000138.1:0-2577 GCA_035635535.1 Vicinamibacterales bacterium
GAGCTGCTGGCGCTCGTGTTCGCGCCGGGATTCTCCACCGCCGAAAGCGTCACCGATCTGTCGGGACGCGGCGTCGGCATGGACGTCGTGCGCAAGAACGTCGAAGCCCTGCGCGGCACGATCGACATCGCGAGCGTCGCCGGTGAAGGCTCCACGCTCACCGTCCGCTTGCCGCTCACGCTCGCCATCATCGACGGCTTCGGCGTGGGCGTGGGCGATGAGACCTACATCCTGCCGCTCGACAGCGTGCTCGAATGCCTGGCGCTGCCGCGCGACGAGCACCGTGCTGCCGACGCGCGCGGCGTGCTCAACCTGCGCGGCCAGCCGCTGCCGTATCTGCGCCTGCGCCATCGCTTTCAAGTTCCGGGCGCGACCCCCGTGCGTGAGCACGTGGTCGTCGTGCAGCACGCCGGTGGGCGTGCCGGCATCGCAGTCGATGTGCTGTTCGGTGAAAGCCAGGCCGTAATCAAATCACTCGGCACCGTGCTCGACCGCCTGTCCGGCGTGTCGGGCTCCACGATTCTCGGCGACGGACGAGTCGCTCTCATTCTCGATACACCCGCACTCCTGCGGGAAGCCATCAACCAGGAAGGATGAACACCATGTTGCAGAACATGTCTATCGGTAAGCGCCTCGGGCTGGGCTTCGGCCTGCTCTTGGCTCTCGTGGCACTCGTGGCGGGCTCCGGCTACCGGGCCACGCGCCTCGCGTCGCGTCTCGCGATGCAGGTGCTGACGGTGGAATCGCCGCTCGTCGAGCACTCACAGCGCGCCAAGGGCAACACCCTCGGCATGCGGCGGTTCGAGAAGGACGTCTTCTTGAACATCGCCACGCCTGCGAAAGTCGCCGAGTACCTCACCAAGTGGCGCGACCAGCACGATCGCCTGATGGGCGAGCTGGCCACGCTCGACAGCCTCGAGACTTCGGATTCAGGCCGTGCGGCCATCCGCTCGATGCGCGCCGATTTCACGACCTACGACCAGGGCTTCAACCAGGTCTACGGCCTGATCGCGCAGGGTAAGATCACGACGCCGGACGCCGCCAACGCGGCCATCGGCCAGTACAAGGATGAGATTCACCGCCTCGAGGGCACGGCGGACGAGTACGCCACGGCCCATTCCCGCGCGATGCTGGCCGCGGCGCCCGTGGTGGCGTCGCGCATCAACAGCGCCGTCGTGCTCGCCATGATCGCGCTGGTCATCGCGCTGATCGTCGGCGTGGCACTGAGCGTCATCATCGGCCGCTCGATCACGACCCCGTTGCTGCGCGCCGTGCGCGCCGCCAATCGCGTCGCCGAAGGCGACGTCGACGTCCAGCTCGGCTCCGCCTCGCGCGACGAGATGGGCCAGCTGCTCGACGCCATGAGCCGCATGATCATCGCGACCAAGGAGAAGGTCGACGCCGCCGTGCGCATCGCGCAGGGCGACCTGACGGGCACCGTGACGCCGCAGTCGGTGAAAGACGCGCTCGGCACCGCGCTCCAGAACATGATCGCCAAGCTGTCGCAGGTGATCGGCGAAGTCCGCTCGGGCGCGAACGCGCTCGGCTCCGCCGCCTCGCAGGTGTCGTCCACGTCGCAGACGCTGTCGCAGGGCACGAGCGAACAGGCCGCCGCCGTCGAAGAGACGACGTCCAGCCTGGAGCAGATGAGCGCTTCGATCGCCAAGAACGCAGATAACAGCCGCGCGCTGGAGCAGACCGCCGTGAAGGGCGCCAAGGACGGCCAGGAGAGCGGTGCGGCCGTGATGGAGACCGTGACGGCCATGCGGGCGATCGCCGAGAAGATCTCGATCATCGAAGAGATCGCCTACCAGACGAACCTGCTGGCGCTGAACGCCGCGATCGAAGCGGCGCGCGCCGGCGACCACGGCAAGGGATTCGCCGTCGTCGCGACCGAAGTCCGCAAGCTGGCGGAACGCAGCCAGGCGGCAGCCAAGGAAATCGGCGGCCTCGCGGGATCCAGCGTGAAGGTGGCGGAGCGTTCGGGCCAGCTGCTGGCCGAGCTCGTCCCCGCCATCAGCCGCTCGGCCGACATGGTGCAGGAAGTGGCCGCGGCGTCGTCGGAGCAGGCGGCGGGCGTGTCGCAGATCAACCGCGCCCTGTCGGGCGTGGATCAGGTCACGCAGCGCAACGCGTCGGCCGCGGAAGAGCTCGCCTCGACGGCCGAAGAAATGGCCAGCCAGGCGGAAAGCTTGCAGCAGCTGATGTCGTTCTTCCGGGTGACGGGCATCGCGGACGCGCCAGCAAAGGTGCCGGCGCCCCGCCCCGCTCCGGCTCCGGCCGCGCAGCACCGTCCGGCACCCGCGTCGCACGGTACGAAAGTCAAGCACCGCGAGCCCGAGCTGGTCGCGGCGCATGACGATCACGGTTTCACCCGCTTCTAGAAAGGACCCGAGCCATGACCGCCGTACAGACGGCAGCGGGTCAGGTGCAGTACCTGACCTTCCAGCTCGCGGGAGAAGAGTTCGCCTTCGGCATCCTGCGGGTGAAAGAGATTCTTGAGTACGACACGATCACGCGCGTGCCCAACGCACCGGCGACGGTGCGCGGGGTCATCAACCTGCGGGGCAGCGTCGT
>DASQAX010000139.1:0-4654 GCA_035635535.1 Vicinamibacterales bacterium
ACTTATCTTGGCTGGTCCACGCGGCATGGCGTCGGATCCCAGCCCGACGCGTCCCGCTGCTTCCTGAACGCGACGCTGTTCACGTACGGCTGCGTCAAATACGTCGAGTCGGTGACGATCGTGTCGATGACGAGCCAGCTGTCGCCGTTCGGCTCGGTGAACGCGTCGAAGAATTCCTCGACCGTGGCGTTCTCGCTGTAGGGCACGCCATTCTTCCGCAGGTATCCCGGCCGCAGGCGGTTGGTGACGACGCGCAGGTCGCCGGCGTTCTTTTCGGATCCCACCCGCACCGGCCGACGCCACGTGGCCGCCGAATAGCCCTGCCAGCTCGGCGCCTGTCCCGTGGGCGACGCGCCGCCGAAATGCAGCAGTCGCGTCTGCGTCCCCGCGTCGGTGTCGATCTTCAGCGTGTTGTCGTCCTGCCACGTGATGTGCAGCCGTCCGGGCACGCGCATGATGGTCGGCGCCCCGTACGACCGGCACGCTTCGCCGCTCGCCTCGTCCTTGGCGGGATCCCACGTGTTCGTGATCCGCCGCGCTTCCGCGTTGACCGGCAGCATCGTCACGTCGCCCTTCGGCGGCACGAGCATCCGCAGATGCCAGTGCTCGGCGACGACCGACACCCAGTAGCCGGTCACATCCTTGATCGCGCCCGCCCGGCCCGACTGCTGCGGCGCTCCGGCGCCACCGCCCCCGCGGCCCTGCGCGAAGGCGCCAGGACCCGCAAGGGCGAGCAGGGCGAGTAAGGCGGGGAAGAGCCTCCGGTTCACTCGACCACTCCCTGCCATTCCCAACCGTCAACCGGCCGCTTGATCGAGAAGATGCGGATGCGGTGCGCTTCGGCGTCGCGTCCCGGCTCGCCGGTCGCGATGATGCGGTCGCCGAACTTGAGCGTGGTGCGCGTCACCGGAAACTTCGCCGCCGAGAGCTGCGTGCTGGAGCCCCACTCCAGGCTCCAGATCTCGGGCTTGCCTTCCTTCGTCACCTCGATGCGGACGAACGAATGCGGGTTGCGCCAGACGAACTCCTTCACCACGCCCTCGATCTCGATGCGCTTGCCCGACTCGTACGCCGCCGTGAAGGAATGATGCGCGAGCAAATGGCCCGCGCCGGCGATGAAGAAGGCGAGGGCGATGATGCCAATTGTTCTACGTGTCATCTGCTGCTCCAGGCGGACCTGAAGGTCCGCCTCTACGTCCCAATCACTTGCCCCCGAGACTTCTGTACGCCGCTTCGATGAACATGTCCGTCGTCCAGGCGCCCGTGGCGTGGCCGAATCGCGGATCGTAGTCGAGCGTCGGCTTCGCGGCCTTGATCTGCGCGAGCGTCAGGCCGCGCTTGATACCGTCCTGGATGCGGTCGCGGATGATCGCCATCATCTCGCGGTAGTACGCGACGTCGGACTGGTCCAGCAGCCGTCCGCGTCCTGGAATCACGAGCGTGCCGCCCTCGGTCTTCGTGTCCGGCACGGTGATCTCCAGGAGGCGATTGAGACCCTCGACGATCTGGTCGATGCTGCCGCCGGCGTTCACGTTGATGAACGGATAGCTCGTCATGTCGATGAGATCGCCGACGCTGAGCACGTCATCGAGGCGGAAGTGGACGATGCTGTTGCCGTCGGTGCCGGCGGGGACGTGCATGATGAGCACCGGCTCGTCGTTGAAGTACAGCTTCTTCTGCGCGCCCGAGTAGGTGTCGTCCGGCCACGCGTCCTCGCTGCGGGGCGCCACCTTGCCGGTCGGGGCGGACATGCGCTCGAACACCGAGATGAACGAGACGACCGACGCACGGTCCTTCGCGAGCGCGTCGGACACGCGCGGATCGGTCGCGATGCGGAAGCGGATCGTGTCGCCCGCCAGCGCGATCTTGTCGTTGCCCCCCGTGAAGTCCTCGCGCTCGTCGGTGTTGACGATGTAGCGGATGACGCCGCGCGGCGCGATCGATCGCACCGCCGCGAGCACCTTGTCGCTCATCGCCGCCGTGCCCGTGTCCACCATCAGCACGCCGTCGTCGCCGGCCGCGACGGTGATGTTGCCGCCGGCGCCGACCAGCATCGAGATGCGGCCGCGCACCGGCAGGACGTGTAGCTGGCCGTCGTTCGCGGCAGGTACGGCCGGCTTCCACGCCCACGCGGGCCGGGCATTCTGAGTCTCCACGGGCGGCGCACCGGCGACCAGCGCGCCGACCGCCAGTGCCACGGCTGACACCTGATACCTGATACCTGATACCTGCCAGGTGCCGCTCATTGCCCGCGCTCCGCCGCCGGCCCCTTCTTCACGTTCGGCCGCGGAAACGGCTGCAGCTTCTTGATGTATTCGGGATACATCGTCTCCGAACCGCCGAGCCGCGCCTCGTAGGGCGTGCCGAACTCGTCGCTCTCCTTCGGATCCTGCGCGGGCAGCAGGCTCTTGCCCGGCAGGTAATGCGGCACCTTGCCGTGCTCGACGACGGTCTCGGTCGCTTCTTCGCACGGATACGGTGGCAGCACCAGGTTCGGATCGAGCACCCAGATGAGCGACGTCCGGACGTACGGCTCGGCGAAGTACACCGGGTCGTACACGATCACGGTCGCGCGGAGGTAGTTGTTGTTCAGGCGCTTGTAGCGGATGCGGACGGTCGCGTCGTCGCTGCGCATCGGCCCCCACCGGCGGATGTAGTTTTCCTTCAGGTGCGTGGCGGTCTGGACGAGCACGTCGCCGTCCCACTCGCCCGTCGAGAAACCGCTCCAGGTGTGCAGCGCGTACTCCGGAGGACGAGGCCGGCCGTCCATCCAGATCGTGGTCTCCTGCTCGCGCATCGACAACCGGCCGCGATAGGCGACGAGCGACTGCGTCGGGTCGTTGATCTCGGCCGCGAGACGCATCTGCGCGGCGCCGGCCTCGAGCGAAAAGTCCCACGAGTGCGGGCGGCACACCATCTCGGGCACGTCGAAGTTCTCCGGCGCCCAGCTCTGCGCGCGCAGGCGGCCCGCCGCGCTGAGCGGAAGCCCCGCGTAGTCGCCGTCCAGTCCGCTGCCGTCTTCGTTGCGCGAGAGCGGCCGCCACATGCCCGTGAGCACGTCGGTCTGCGCCAGCGCCGGCAACGTCGATGCGGCCAGCAGCGCCATGAGTAAACCGAATCGTTTCAAGACATCTCTCCCGGGCCGACCTGAAGGTCGGCCCCTACATCCGGACCTGACGGTCGGCCTCTACGTCCACGAGCCCGCGCCCCGGGTTCGTAGGGGCGGACCTTCAGGTCCGCCCTAAAACGTGTACTTCAGCGCCAGCTGGATAATCCGGGCATCGCTGGCCGACGTGATCAATCCGAAGTTCGGGCTGTTGAGCGCCGACACCGGGTTGTTCAGGTTCACCCGGTTGAACACGTTGAACGCCTCGGCCCGCACCTGCACAGCGCGTTCGCCGCCGATGCGGAACGACCGCACGAGCCCCATGTCCACGTTGAAGCGGCCCGGACCAATCAGGCTGTTGTTCACCAGGTTGCCGTACGCACCCGCCGCCGGCGCGCGGAACGCCGATGCGCTCAGCCACCGGTTGCCCTGCTTCACGTACACCTCGTCCGAAATCTTGTCCGGACGCTGGTTGCCCTGTCCGTTGAGCGCGTTGTCCACGCCGGTCGTCGCCGAGAAGTGCGGTCCGCTCCTCGCGCTGACGATCGTCGACACCTGCCAGTCGCTCGTCAGCGCCCGAACGAGACCTGTCGACGCCCCTGGCACCTGGTAGACGGCGGACAGGTTCACCACGTGCTTCTGATCGGTGGCGCCGCAGCTGCCGCGGTCGAACGCGGGGTCGCCTGGCCTGGTGAGCTCGATGCCCGCGACCGACGGCTCGTAGTTGATGATGTCGGAGACGCATTCCGAGATGGTCCAGTTCCCCGAGAGGAACAGGCCGTTCGCGGATCGATGCTGCGCCGAGAGCAGCAGCCCTTTGTACTCCGATGTGCCGATCGGCTCGACCGCCGTAATCGTGCCGTAGAACTGCCCTTGCGCCGGATTGAGCACCGACGTCAGGCGGCGCTGGTTCGTCGTCGCCGTCGTCGCGCCGGGCGTGTACACGGCCGGATTCAGCTGATCGCCCACGGGGAGCCGGTGCCCGCGGCTGCTCAAATAGTTCGCGGACACCATCCACGCCGCCCCGAGCTGGCGCTGCACGCTGACGTTCCACTGATCGAAATACGGCGGCCTCATGTCCAGCGGGAACGTCACGAACCCGCCGTAGAGCGGGAAGGTCATGTTCGGGTTCGCCACGATCGGGAACGGGTTGCCGCCCGGCGTGTTGACCCATGGGTCGTCGAACGTGCCGTTGTTGACGACGAGCTCGGTGCCGAAGGGCGTGCCGCGATCGAAGCCGAGGAAATTCCAGATGTGCGGCAGGTCGTAGAAGATGCCGTAGGCCCCCCGCAGCGTCATGCGGCCGTCGCCCTTCGGATCCCACACGCCCGACAGGCGGGGCGCGAAGTCGTTCAGGTGCCTCCTGCTGACCGCGTGCCCCGGATACCCGGAATCGCCCTCGAACAGCACGCCGGCCGGCGCGTTCCGGTAGACCGTGCTGCGCACGCCCGACGTGAACTGCTCCAGGCTGAAGTGATTGAAGTGCCGCTGGTCGCTCGAGTAGGGCAGGTACGGATCCCACCGCAGGCCGACGTTCAATGTCAGGTT
>DASQAX010000140.1:0-3298 GCA_035635535.1 Vicinamibacterales bacterium
GACGTCAAGTCCGGACGCTACGCGCGTCCAGCCGCCGCGAAAACCGCGACACCAATCACGTGAGATGACGTCGGACGTGATCACGTCGATCCCGCGCGTGCGGGATCGAGTGGCGGAAGCCCGGCGCTCCGACGGCCGCACTCGGGTCGGCCTCGTTCCGACGATGGGCGCCCTGCACGCGGGACACACGCGTCTCATCGAGGCCGCCCGCGCGGAGTGCGACCTCGTCATCGTCAGCATTTTCGTGAACCCGCTGCAATTCGATCGGCCCGAGGACCTGGAAAAGTATCCGCGCGCGCTGCAGCCGGATGTCGACCTCTGCTCGGCGCTCGGCGTCGACGTGGTGTTCGCGCCATCGGTGGCCGAGATGTACCCCGAGCCGCCTGATTGCGCGATCGACGTGGGGCGCGTCGCGGAGCATCTCTGCGGGAAGTTTCGTCCCGGCCATTTCCGCGGCGTGGCCACCGTCGTGATGAAGCTGTTTCAGATCGCGCAGCCGGACCGCGCGTACTTCGGCGAGAAAGACGCGCAGCAGCTGGCGGTGATCCGCCGCATGGTCGCGGATTTCAACGTCCCGATCGAGATCGTCGCGGTGCCGACCGTTCGCGAGCCGGACGGGCTGGCGCTCAGCTCGCGAAACCAGCGGCTGCAGCCGGGCGAGCGGCGCGCGGCAACCGTGCTGTACGAAGCGCTGAAGGTCGCCAGGACGCAGGTCGCCGAGGGCGTGCGCGATGCCGCACGAGTTCGCCAGGCGGCCACGCAGGTCGTCGAACGGGAGCCAGCCGTGCGGTTGGAGTACCTCGAAGTCGTCGATCCGCGTGAAATGCAGCCGGTCGAGCGCATCGAGGGGCCCGTGATCGCGGCGGGCGCCATCTGGGTCGGCGGGACGCGGCTCATCGACAACGTGATTTGCGTTCCACCATAATCAGGTCGTCGATGAGGACGGCGGCATTTCTTGCGATTGTCGCGGCGGCCACGATGACAGCGAACGGCCAGGCACCGCATCCGGCAGCGAGGGGCATCACGCAGGTGCCCGGCATCCGGGTCGGTCACTTCACGCTGCCCGGCGGGCTGACCGGCTGCACGGTCGTGCTCGCGGACGGTGATGGCGCGGTCGGCGGCATCGCACAGCGCGGCCCAGCACCTGGAACACGGGAAACAGATCTCCTCAGCCCGCTCAACATGGTCGAGCGGGTCAACGCAATCGTCCTGAGTGGAGGCAGCGCCTTCGGACTCGACGCCGCCCAGGGCGTGATGCGCTATCTCGAGGAAAAGAACATTGGATTCAAGACCGGCGCCGGCGTGGTGCCGATCGTGCCGGCGGCGGTGATTTTCGACCTGCCGTTCATCGGCGCGTCAAGGACGCGGCCGACGGCCGATTGCGGCTACAAGGCAGCCGGTATGGCATCGGGTGAAGCGGTGCCGGAAGGAAATGTCGGTGCCGGAGCCGGCGCGACGGTCGGAAAGCTCGGTGCATTCTTCAACGCGCCGGGCGCCGCGGTGAGGCCGATGAAGGCTGGACTCGGCTCGGCGAGCATCACGCTGCCGAACGGCCTGATCGTCGGCGCCATCGCAGTCGTCAACGCCCTCGGCGACGTCGTGGATCCGATGAATGGCCAGGTCGTCGCCGGCATGCGCGGTGCGGACGGGAGGCTCGCCGACGCGCGCAAGGTTCTGCGGTCTGGCTCTCCAGCGGCGGCCAGGCCTGCAGAAAACACGACTCTTGGTATCGTGGCCACCAACGCGAAGCTCACCAAGGCGCAGGTCACCCGCGTCGCGATGATGGCCGACGATGGTCTTGCGCGGACCATTTATCCGGCGCACACGCAGGCTGATGGCGACACGGTGTTCGCGCTGGCAACTGGCCGATGGGATGGGACGCCCGATCTGACGACCGTCGGCGCGCTTGCGGCCGACGTGATGGCGGAGGCCATCGTCCGGGCCGCGGTGATGGCGAAGAGTGCCGGCGGCCTGCCGGCGGCGTCGGACACCGGAACCGTACCCGCGCGATTCCGGTAGGGGCGGGCTTCAGCCGGCCCACCCGATGAATCTCCACCTCGCCCTTCTCATCGTCTATTCCGTCGCGCTCGTCGCGATCGGCCTGTCGATCGCGCGCTTGATCAAGGGAAGCGCCGACTTCTTCGTCGCCGGCCGCAGGCTCACGGCGCCGTTGCTCTTCGCGACGGTTCTCGCCTCGAACATCGGCGCGGGCGCCACCATCGGCGCGACAGGACGCGCCTACTTCGACGGGATCGGCGCCTGGTGGTGGAACGGCTCCTCGGCCATCGGATCGGTCTTCCTCGCGTTCTTCGTCGGTCCCCGCATCTGGCGGGCCGCCAAGGCCAACAACCTCCTCACGACCGGCGACTTCCTGGAACTCCGGTACGGCGGGCTCGTGCGAGCGCTCGTGACGATGCTGATCTGGCTGGGGACGCTGTCGATCTTTGCTGGACAGCTCATCGCGGGCGCCGCGGTGCTCGACGTCGTCGCCGGCGTGCCTCGATGGGAGGGGACGGTCATCAGCGCCGTCGTGGTCACGACGACCTTCATGGCCGGCGGACTGCTCGGCACCGCATGGGTCAACGTGGTGCAGCTCACCGTGCTGCTCGCCGGGTTCATCGTCGCGGTGCCGACGGTGCTTGCCAACGCCGGAGGGCTGGCGGGCATCGCGCACGCGCCGGATGTTCCCGCGACGTTCCTGAACCCGCTCTACTCGGGCGGGCCGCTCTCCGGGTGGTCGCTGCTCGTGTTCGCGCCCGCGTTCGTCGTCTCACCCGGGCTGATGCAGAAGGCGTACGGCGCGGACAGCGAGCGGACCGTGCGGCTCGGCATCGGCCTGCAGGCGGCAGCCCTCGTGATCTTTGCGTTCGTGCCGGCGCTGCTCGGCATGGCCGCACGGGCGACGCACCCGGGCCTGACCAACCCGAACATCGTGCTTCCGACGCTGCTCGTCGAGCAGCTGCCGCCCTGGTTCGGCGCGCTCGCGCTCGCCGCGGTGTTCTCTGCCGAGGTGAGCGCCTGCGATGCGATCCTGTTCATGCTCGCGACGTCGCTCTCGCAGGATCTCTACAAGCGTTTCCTGAATCCCGACGCCGGCGATCGTGACCTGCTGCTGATTGCCCGGCTCGCGTCGCTCGCGGGCGGGGCCGGCGGCGTCGTCCTGGCGCTGCTGCTGGAGACGGTTCAGCAGGCGCTCGCGATCTTCTACTCGCTCCTTGGTGTGAGCCTGTTGATGCCTGTCGTCGGCGGTCTCTACCTGCGCCGCGCGGGGGCGCGCGAAGCGCTCGCATCGCTTGCC
>DASQAX010000141.1:0-6658 GCA_035635535.1 Vicinamibacterales bacterium
GCGAGCAGCGCCGTCGCCACCAGCACCTCGAGCAGCGAGAAGCCGGCGTTACTGGATGAGTTGGATTTTGCCAAGGCCGTTCACCGTAATCTTCTTGGTCGATGTGCCCTTCACGACCGCGATCTCCTGCAGCGTCCCCGACACCGGAAGCTGCGTCCACGGAAGCTCGCTCGTCACCTGCTTGTGCACCGTGCCGTCAGGCCAGAATTCCAGCGTCGCCGTGCCGCCGAAGGTGACCTTGTTCGGAAGCTGCCGAATGGCTCCGTCATGATTCGGGCGGCTGGTCGGGTCGTTGTCGTTCGCGGGGTACGTCCACTTGGTGTCGCTGCACCGATCGGACGCCGTGTCGTTGGTGTCCGGCTTCGACGGCGATCCGATCAGCTCGGTGAGCCGGAACTGGCCGGCCGCCGGACAGTTGAAGCGGATCCGCATCGGCCGGTTCGACGCCACCGCCACCAGCCGCGCGGTCTGCATCTCCTGGTAGATGTCTCGCTGCCCCTGACCGAGCTTCATGCTGTCGGAGACGTTCATCAGCGCGGGCACGGCGCCCGCCGCGACGATCGACATGACGGAGTCCGTCACCATGATGTCGACGAGCGAGAAGCCACCGCGATCGTGAATCTGTAACTTGGTCATCTGCTTTTTCTGGGGTCCGCATCGAGCCGTTGCGAACCGGTTCCCTGGTTTTGGGCAACGGCTCTGCCACGAACGTTTCGACGTCCGTAATATCGGCGCAAGTCCTTGTATTCGCTAGAGGTTGCGGGTTGAAATGGGCTGTTCGGTCGAACACCCCCTGAAATATGGCGTGTCCCGCTTTGGAACGCCAAATAACGGATATGAAATCGAGAGTCAGGCCGCGAGCCGGAAGGTGAGCTCCACGGCCGCCCCTCCCGCGCGCGCCGTGCCGATGGCCACCCGTCCCTGGTGGGTCAAAACGATCTTCTGGACAATCGCCAGGCCCAGGCCGGTCCCCCGCGATCGGGAGGTAAAGAACGGGCGAAATACCTTCTCCCGCTGCGCAGGCGGGATGCCCGGACCGTTGTCCTCCACCGAGACGCGGCAGGTCCGGTGCGTTCGGTCGACGCTTCCGTCGACGACGATGGCCGGGGTGCGGCCGACCGCGTCGCACGCCTCGGCGGCGTTCCGGAGCAGGTTGCCGAACACCTGCCGGAGAAGAACCTCATCGCCGTCGATCTCCGCGAACTCCCCAGTCAGCTCGATGGTCGTCCCCGCCGGCAGCTCGTGCTGCAGGTCGTCGGCTGCGCGCCGGGCGATGCGGCCGGGATCGACCGGGGCGAGCGAGACCTGCTGCGGCCGCGCGAAGTTGAGGAAGTTGGTGACGACCTGTCCCAGCACTTCGGCCTCCTGCCGGATCCCCTGGACGTACGGACGATATTGCGCGGGCAGCGCGTCGGGGTCGATCAAGCGGCCGTAGCCGTGAATGGTCGCAAGCCCGTTCCGGAACTCGTGCGCGATCCCCGCGGTCAGCTCGCCGAGCCTCGCGAGCGTCTCCTGCAACCGAAGCTGCTCCTCGAGCTCGACCACGCTGGTGAGGTCGGAGAACAGGCAGATCGCGCCTCGCGCGTTGGCCGGACCCGCAAACGGCGAGACGGTCAGGCCCAGGTGGGTTGTCGCAAGCCCCGCGGGCATCGCGACCGAGCGCCGCACGATCGGCTCGCCCGTCTTCAGGCATTCGGCGATGACGGCGACCAGCGGAGACTCCACGCCCAGCACCTGCTGGTACGGCGCGCCGAGCGGTTCGAGCGGCACGTCGAGCAGGCGCTGCCCCGCGGGGTTCAGCACCGCGACGAGGCCGTCGCCGTTGACGACGAGCAGGCCGGCGGTGAGGCTGTCGGCAATCTGGCCGCGCAGGCTGTCGGAGGCGTCGGCCCGCTCGCTCATCGCCTGTTCCTGCGCCTTCAGCTTGTTGACGGCTTCCTGCAGCGCCGCCGACAGCATGAGCGCGTCGGCGGTGTTCGAGCCGAGGTGCCGTTTCGTGTCGCGCGCGCCCGCGATGATGCGCAGGAGCGCGAAGGTCAGGACGCCGACCAGCATCGCGGTCATCGCGGTGATGCCGAGCAGCGCGTATCCGGCCTGCGTCATGCCTGGAGCCCGGCCCACGACAGGTACGCCTGCACGGCGCCGTCGTACAGCCGCGTGGCCGGCCCGTCGAAGTACGCGCAGACGAGCGCGGCGACCGCGATGAACGTGCCGAACGCGATGCGCGTCGCCATCCCGCGGCGCGAGATCAGCAGCGCGCCGCCGCCGATGACGATGCCAAGGACGCATGCGAGGATCAGCGTCAGCCACACGAGCGGCCAGCCGAGAAACGCGCCGACCATCGCCAGCATCTTGAAGTCGCCCATCCCCATGCCTTCGCGCTTCCTGATGCGGAGATACGCCTCGGCGACGAGAAACGGGAAGAGGCCGCCGGCGAGCAGCCCGATCAGGGAGCTCTTCCAGCCGGGCGGCAGGAACAGCGCGCAGACGAATCCGATGACGATGCCGGGCAGCGTGATCTCGTTCGGCAGGATCTGATGTTCGAGGTCGATGGCGAACAGCACGACCATCGCGCACGCAAAGACGATCCGCACCGGCAGCAGCGGCTGCAGGCCGAAGGCGACGTACGCGCCAAGGAACAGCGCGCCGGTGATCAGCTCCACGATCGGATACCGGATCGAGATGGGCGAGCGGCACGTGCGGCACCGCCCGCGCAGCGCCGCCCAGCTGAGGACCGGGATGTTCTCGTACCAGCCGAGCGTCCGGTTGCACGTGGTGCAGTGCGACCCCGGCCAGGCGATCGATTCCCCGCGCGGCAGCCGGTAGATGACGACGTTGAGGAAGCTGCCGACGGCGAAGCCGAGGACGGTCAGCGACGCCGCGATGACGGCGTCCATCAGAACGGATGCTCTCGGTTCGGCAACGGGTTGAGCGACGAGCTCGGATCCAGGGAGACCGTCCCCGTGGAGGGATCGAGGCGGAAAGGCGTGCCGCTCGGGTCGGGAGGCACGCTGCGCAGGAACCCCGCTCGGATCATCTCGGCCCACGACGTGGGGAACATGCCGGTCCGCGCGCGGTACTGCTGGACGATCCGCTCGATGAAATCAATCCCGTCCAGGGCGTCGAGCTGCTTCAACCGGAACGTCGCCTGGTCGCGCAGCCAGTCGGCGTCGGCGCTTCGCGCGATCTCGGTCCACAGCACCCGGGACGAGCTGCGGTTGCCGCCCTCCGCCAGCGTCACGGCCGCCAGCGGCCGCAGCCAGTCCGGCGCCCTGGTCATGTCCGCGGCGCGGTTGAACCACATCGCCGCGGCGTCGTAGTCGGCGAGCCACCAGTAGTAGACGAAGCCGAGCTCCTGGGCGAGCTGCCACTTGTCGGGTTGCGCCTGCAGACCTTTCTGCAGGATTGCAATCGCCTGGTCGGGGCGCCCCGCGCCCGACGGGTACTCCTCGGCGAGAAAGACCGCACCGAACTTGTAGGCGACGTCGAAATACGGATCGAGCGACGTCGTCAGGTCGAGCAGCGGATAGAGGACGTCGTACTGCTTGTTGGCGGCCGTGGAGAGCTTCGTGCCGCCGTAGTGCTGGACGGTCCTGATCCAGTAGATGTCGGCGAGCAGCGCGTGAAACGAGAGCGCGGCGTGGCGGGCGAATTCCGGCGATCGGACGTACAGCAGGTTCGTGCTCACGCCGGCCGGGAGGCCGAGCGGCTGCTCGCGGGCCTGCAGCAGCTGCAGGCCGACGACCGCGGCAAAGAGCGCCACCAGCGCCGCCCACGCTGTCGGGTGGACCTTCACTTGAAGTCCCGCCTCGAGAAGATGATCGCCGCCGCCAGCAGGACGAACGCGACGTAGGTCGCGCCGTAGAGCGACGTCAGCAGCAGGTAGCGCAGCGGGATCGGCTGCGCGTGCACGGCCTGCAGCTTCACGTCGAAGAGGGCGAAGTTCGGAACCACGTAGTAGATGCCCTTGGCGAGCGCCGCCGCGACCGGCGACGAAATCGTCGCGCCGTAGTCGCGCAGGTCCTGGTTGAAATGCCCGATCACCCAGACGGCCATCGTCATCATCGCCGACAGGAACGGGCTGGAAAAGGTCGAGAAGAAGAGCGCGA
The DNA here is from genome assembly GCA_035635535.1 of Vicinamibacterales bacterium. Taxonomy (GTDB): domain Bacteria; phylum Acidobacteriota; class Vicinamibacteria; order Vicinamibacterales; family UBA2999; genus Gp6-AA40. Next base: position 4,110 of record DASQAX010000141.1, read on the forward strand.
TGGCGGTGACGAGCAGCAGCTCGAGCACGATCAGCCCGACCGCCTTCAGCATCGCGGGGTCGGTCGCCGGCGCCGGCCACGCCTCGCGGATGTTCGCGGGCGTCTCGGCCTGCATGTACGCGAGCACGAGGTAGAACGCCACCGTCATCACGGCCACGTTGATGACGAGCGTCAGCACGAGCCCGCAGTACTTGCCGAGCAGGAACTCCTGCCGCCGGATCGGTTTCGCCAGCAGCGTGTAGATGCTGCGCTTCTCGACCTCTTTCCATACGAGGCCGATGCCGATGAAGATCGCGATCAGCAGGCCGAAGATCGAGATCGACGCGAGCCCGAGGTCCTTGATGATCTTGACGTCCTGCCCTGCCGTCAGCTCGCCAATCAGGAACGAGGCCGCCATCAACAGCACCGCGAAGACGACGAGGTTGTAGAGGATCTTGTCGCGGACCGACTCCTTGAAGACGTTGACCGCGACGTGGCCGATGACCCTCACGCCGTCTCCCGGAAGCGCGAGTCCGTCGATCCGCTCACCTGGCGGACGAAGAAGTCCTCGAGCGTGTCGCGCACCGGGGTGAGCGACACGAGCGAGGCGCCGCGTGCGATCAGCGCGGCGGTCGTCTCCTCCGGCGGAGGCGTCAACGGCAGTTCGAGCGCGTAGCGTCCTTCCGCCAGCCGGGTCACGTTCGTGACGTGGCCGCGCGCCTGCGTTTCCCGCAACGCCGCGTCCGTCAGGCCGCTGACGACGAGCTCCCAGCCGCGGACCTTGAACGCGACCATGTCGGACAGGCGTCCCGCGGTCACGAGGCGGCCTTTCGCGAGAATCGCGACGCGGCTGCACAGCGTCTCGGCATCCGCGAGTACGTGCGAGCTGAAGAACACCGTGCAGCCACGGTCGCGCAACCGCAGGATCAGCTGCCGGATCTCGCGGCGGCCGAGCGGATCGAGCCCGGACATCGGCTCGTCGAGGAAGACGAGCTCTGGTTCGTTGATGAGCGCCTGCGCGATGCCGACGCGCTGCAGCATCCCCTTCGAGAACTTTCGCAGCGGGAGGCGCCGTTCGGCGCCGATGCCGACCTCGTCGAGCAGCGCGGCCGTGCGGCGGCGGCGCTCGGCGGCGGCAAAGCCGAAGAGCGCGGCAAAGTATTCGAGCAGCTCCTCGGCGGTGAGATAGTCGTAAAGGTAGGGTTGCTCCGGAAGATAGCCGATGCGGCGCTTGACGCCGACGTCGCCCACCGGCTTGCCGAGGATTTCCGCGTGCCCCGACGTCGGGTAAATCAGCTGCATCAGCAGCTTGAGCGTCGTGGTCTTGCCCGCGCCGTTCGGGCCGAGGAAGCCGAAGACTTCGCCCTGCCCGACCTGCAGCGTGAGGCCGTCGAGCGCCACGTAGGGACGAGGACGCCAGAAACCAACCGTGTAGTGCTTGGTCAGCGCCTCGGTCCGAATCGCGTCCATCACATCAGGAGGCGCTCGCCTTCTTGAGCTCGTGCTCGATGAGCGCCTCGAAGAACACGGGCCGCAGCGCGTTCACCTTGATGCCGTTGACGAAGAAGGTCGGCGTCCCCTGCACGTCCAGCTGACGGCCAAGCGCCGCATCCGCCCGCACCTGGTCGAGCACCTTCGAGTACTGCGCATCGAAATCGGTGACCTGCGCCACCCGGCGCGCGCTGTCCTTCACCCAGTCCGGCGTCATCTTCTCCTGGTTGGAGAAGAAGTACTCCTCCATCTCGGGGCCCTTGCCTTTCGCCTTCGCCATCCGCACCGCGGCCGCCGCTTCGCACGCCGCCGGATGGATGCCGGCCGTGTTGCACTCGGAGTCGAGCGGGAAGTCCATCGTCACGAAGCGCACCTTCGGATCGTTGGCGTACTTCGCGACAATCCCCCTGTACTCCATGTACGCCTGCCGGCACGACGGGCACTGGTAGTCGTTGAACTTGACGATCACGACCTGCGCGCCATTGGCGGGCACCGGCACGTTGACCCGCGGCTGCGAGTCGATCCACTTGTTGAACTCGGCCAGCTGATCGGGATCGATCGTCTCGGTCGGCGGCGTATAGACCTCGCCGGTCTGCGTGACGGTCTGTTCCTCGGCACGCGGGAAGAGCGCGATGAGCGCGATCGACCCGACGATGAAGAGGATGGCGAGCACGGCGGGCGTGGGGCTCGTCGCGACGGAGCGCAGATCGCTCGCGAGGCGGGACGGCAACGCGCTGAGCGCCATCGACGTGCCGCCCGACACGAGGAAGATCCCGATGACCGACACGTACATCGTCATGCACAGCGGGCAGGCCTTGCCGATGACGAAGAACGACGCGTAGCCCAGGTACAGGACGGCGGACAGGGCAATAGTCGCGAGGACGAAGATATAGCCGGAAGCCGCGGCGTACGCGTCGGGCTTGTCGCGCCGCATGCCACGAGCCGCGAGGAGCAGCACCAGCACCGACCAGATGACGCCGCCGGCCGCAACGGGCACGCCGCGCACGGTGGCGTAGGCGCTCTGCAGCACGGCTTCACAGCTCACCGTCTCGTTGATGTCGCAGAAGCTCTGGTAGGTC
>DASQAX010000142.1:0-2834 GCA_035635535.1 Vicinamibacterales bacterium
GTGCGCCGCCTTCTCTCGCGTGCCGCCAGCGGGCGCAGCGGCAGCTCTTCCCCGACCATCATCAACGCCTGCTCCGGCCGATCCAGGTTGTACAGCTGTCCGTCCGCGGTCCGCGCGAACAGCTGATCGCCGCCGATGAACAGCGTCAGCGGGCCGCCCTCGCCGATCGCCTCGTACAGACGCACGTCGAACACGCCGCGGAGCGTGGAGAGCAGCCGTCGCAGCCGCGGGATTGAAAAGCCGCGGCGGCGCAGGTCCGCCAGCACCTGCAGCTCCAGCACGTCGAGCGGCGTGTAACGTCGCTCCGTGAAGCCGCCGGCCTCCGTGCGCTGGGGCGCGATGGCGGGGATGAACAGCCGCTTCGAATCCCACCACTGCAGCTGCCGCGCGGTGAGCCCCGTCAGCGACGCGACCTCGCGCGACGAGTAATGCTTCTTGAGCCTCACGTCTGCTCGCGGGCGTGGCCGTCGGCCATCTTCGCGCCCGCGACGTCCTTTGCGGTCAGCCCACCTTCGTCGTGGGTGGACCAGGACAGCGTGACGCGCCTGTAGTTGATCGTGATGTCGGGATGATGGTCGGCGCGCTCCGCGTCGGGCACGAGGCGATTGACGAACGCCACCGCTTCCGGAAATCCCTTGAACGTGAACTGCTTCCGGATCGCGTCGCCGTCACGCGTCCAGCCATCGAGCGCCTTCAGCGCCTCGTCGATCTGCGTCTGTGAAAGTAGTGTCATAGAGATGTCTTCGTGTGCTTGAACGTGTCGCGAAGCGGCCTTCGTGGGTCACAGCCCGAAGCGATCCGGGCGCACGAGATCGAGCGCCGGATCGGGTGTCCCGCCGGTGACGAGGTCCGCGACCAGCTTTGCCGTCAGCGGCGCGAGGAGCACGCCGTTCCGGTAGTGGCCGGTCGCGTAGTACACGCCGGGCATTGTGGACGCTGGGCCAATCAGAGGCAACTCGTCCGGCGTGCCGGGGCGCAGCCCGACGCGCACCGTCTCGAAGCGCGCCTGGGGAACGGTCGTCAGCAGCTCCGCGCTGGCTCCGAGCAGGCGCGCGACGCCGTCGGCCGTCGCCGTTTCGTCGAACCCCGCCTCCTCGACGGTCGCACCAACCAGCAGCGCGCCGTTGCGCCACGGTACGAGGTAGCAGTCGGTACCCCACACGACGTGCGACAGCGGACGTTCGTTGAAGTGCAGGTGCAGCAACTGTCCGCGCACGGGCCGAACCGGCGGCTTCACCGGCGGCACGCGGCCGCTCCAGCTGCCGGCGGCGAGGATCAGCACGTCGCCTTCGATCCGGCCGGCGCTCGTCTTCACCGCGACACCGTTTCCGGCGGCGCAGATCTCATCGACGTTCGCGGTGATGAACTCGGCGCCGCGGCGCTCCGCGGCAGCCGCGAGCGCGAACGTCAGCTCCGCCGCGCGGACGTAGCCGTGCATCGGCAGCAGCAGCGCCGAGATGAGCCGCGGCGACAGGGCCGCCTCGAGGCGGCGCGCCTCGTGCCCGGGCATCAACTCGTGCGCGATGCCTTCGTGGGCGAGGCGGCGGGCCGCCATCGCCAGCTCCATCGCCGCGGCGTCGGTGTTCGCCACGTGCAGCGTCCCGCAGCGCTCGTATTCAATCGCCTGTCGTGAATCCTCGGACGCGCGCGCGATAAAACCGTCGTAGAGCGCGAGGCTCGCCACACCGAGCCGCAGCAGGGCATCGATGTGCCCTTCGATGTGCGGCGCGAGGATGCCGGCCGACGCCTGCGTGGCGCCGCGGCCGGTGCCGCGCATGTCGATGATGCGGACGCTGGCGCCGCGCGACGCGAGCTCGTGCCCGACGGCGCATCCGATGATGCCGCCGCCGACGATGGTGACCCTCACGACGCGATTGTACCGAGCCGCCCGACTCCGCGCTCGAACCGCCGGAGTAAACTGGCGTCCTGCCTTCCGACTCCGGACCACCTGCGGCGCTCGAGTTGCGTCGCGTCTGCGTCTTCTGCGGATCGAGCACCGGCGGTCGAGCGCTCTACGCCGATGCCGCGACAGCGCTGGCGCGCGCGATGGTCGGGCGCGGCATTGGCCTGGTGTTCGGCGGCGGCGCCGTCGGGCTGATGGGCGTCATTGCCGACGCGGTGCTTGCGGCCGGCGGCCACGCCATCGGCGTCATTCCGCACGCGCTCGTCGCGCGCGAGCTCGCACACCGTGCGCTGCCCGATCTGCGTGTCGTCAACTCGATGCACGAACGCAAGGCGACGATGGCGGCGCTGGCGGATGCGTTTGTCGCGATGCCGGGAGGGTTCGGCACATTCGAGGAGTTCTGCGAGGTGGTCACGTGGACGCAGCTCGGCGTGCACCGCAAGTCGTGCGGGCTGCTGAACGTCGGCGGCTTCTACGATCCGCTGATCGCGCAGTTCGACCGCGGCGTCGCCGAAGGGTTCATCAAGATCGGGAACCGCCGCATCGTCGTCGCGCATACCGACCCCGGCGCGCTGCTCGATGCGCTGGCGCAGGCGCCGGCGCCCCCCGAGGCGCCGTGGATCGGCGGCCCGGAAGAGACCTGAAGGCTTGACCACGGCTGGGGACAAGTCCTCGTTCGAGAACAGCCGCGCGCCCGAAGACAGGTGATAATTCGCACGAAATCGCTCGAAATCAAGGGCATGTCCCTTGCTCTGCACCCTCCGATGTAGGGCGGGCCGTCATACCCGCCCGCGCCAGGAGCCATCATGGAGATTCGAACGAGCACGGTCGCGGTCGTCGCGGCATCGTGCATCACGGTTGGGGCGGCCGGCGCGTTTATCGCGAGCCGGCCGGCGCGCGCGCCGCAAACAGCTGCGCCGGTAGCCGATGT
>DASQAX010000143.1:0-5521 GCA_035635535.1 Vicinamibacterales bacterium
CGAGCGCCTGATGGCTCACGCGAAGACCGGCGACATCACTCTTGGCCTTCCACGCCGCGCCGATACCGACGAGCACCGGGAGGGCGGCGAGGAAACCAGCACCGATAAAGAAGGGCCGAAGCGAAATGGTCGCGCGGCGCACAACGCCCGAGCTGCGGTCCGCGACAATAATCGTGTAACGCCTCGATGCCATTACATCCTTGCTTGAATTGCTGGGTTCTCGGATGAGTTCGCGGGGGAGCGAACAGACTAACACAGCGTTTCGGGCTTTCGGAGCAAGAACATTAGCTCAAGCGAATATCAGGCGAAGATCCGGGCGGTGGCATGCCACGAAGGGCACGAAGAATTGGAGCCACAAAGGGCACAAAGACCACCAAGCGAAAGAGCACGAAGCCCGTCATTTACAAAACCATTCTCTTTATCCCTTCCTTCATGGTGCTGTGATGGAAGTTCAACAGGTAGCCGAGTCGAAGACCGGTAGTCTTCAGGTACGAGATCACCTTCGCTTCATGCACTTCGTGTAGCGTCGCAACGGCCTTCAACTCGACGATGATGCAGCCGCCGACGATCAGGTCGATCCGCTGGCCTGGAATGTTCACGCCCTTGTAATTGACCTGCACGCTCTTCTCGCGCTCGAAGGCGACTTTCCGCTGCGTCAATTCCAGGCACATCGCCTCCTGATAAATCCGCTCGAGAAAACCGGCGCCAAGGTGCCGATGAACTTCAATGGCGGCGCCGATCACCTCGAATCCGACTCGCTCCGTTTCCGGCGGTACGACTGCGTACGTCATGAGAAATCCTTCGTGCTCTTTCCCTTCGTGATCTTCGTGCCCTTCGTGGCTCGAATTCTTCGTGCTCTTCGTGGCCGCCCGTCAGTCCACCAGGCGGTATTGCAGCGCCTCTGCGACGTGTTCGCGTTCGACTCCGGCCGACGCCGCAAGGTCGGCAATCGTCCTTGCCACCTTCAGCACACGGTCGTGAGCGCGGGCGGTGAGCCCCAGCTGCACGGCGGCGCCGAGCAGCAGCGTGCGTCCCCTGGCGTCCGGACGGCAGTGCGTGGCCACGGCGCCGCCGCGGAGATCGGCGTTCGTGCGCGGTCCGCCGGGTCCGTAACGCAGGTGCTGCAGGCGCCGCGCGGCGAGCACGCGCGCACGCACGGACGCTGACGACTCGCCAGGCGCGCCGTCGGCGATGGCGCTGATCGGAACCGCGGGGACTTCGACGATCAGATCGATGCGGTCGCGGAGCGGACCGGAAAGACGGCCGCGATAGGCGGCGACGTGGGCCGGCGTGCAGCGGCAGCCACGGCGGTCGTCGCCGAGAAACCCGCAGGGGCACGGGTTCATGGCCGCGATGAGCACGAACCGCGCGGGGAAGACGGCCGTCCGCGCCGCGCGCGCGATCGTGACACGGCCCTCTTCGAGCGGCTGTCGAAGCACCTCCAGCACGCGGCGATCGAACTCCGGCATCTCGTCGAGAAACAGCACGCCGTTGTGCGCGAGCGAGATCTCTCCCGGGCGCGGAAACGAACCGCCGCCGACGAGCGCGACGTGCGAGATGGTGTGGTGCGGCGCGCGAAAGGGGCGCCACGTCAGGAGGCCGCCTCCAGGTGGCAGCGTGCCGGCGACTGAATGGATCGAGGTGCACTCCAGCGCCTCCTCGAACGCAAGCGGTGGCAGGATGCCGCCGAGCCGTCGCGCCAGCATCGTCTTGCCGGCGCCGGGCGGGCCGATGAGCAGGAGGTTGTGTCCGCCGGCGGCCGCCACTTCCAGCGCGCGCCTGGCAAACAGCTGACCTCGGACGTCGGACAGATCGCCGTCGCACGGCGTCGCGGTCATTTCAGGCAGGGCGGCCGACGCCCGGGTGGCCGCGTCGGGCGACCGCAGCGCATCGAGCGCCTCGGCAAGCGACCGGACGACGAACACGGTCAGGCCGTCGACGATGGAGGCTTCCGGGGCGTTTGGCGGCGGAAGGAGGAGGCGCGTGACGCCGAGACGACGGGCCGCAACGGCAATGGGGAGCACTCCGCGGATCGCGTTGATCCCGCCGTCGAGCGAGAGCTCGCCGAGCACGAGCGTATCCTCGAGCGCCGCCGGGGCGAGCTGACCCGTCGTCGCGAGCACGCCCAGGGCGATCGGAAGGTCGAACGACGACCCGGCCTTCCGCACGTCGGCCGGTGCGAGGTTGACGGTGACGCGATGCGGAGGGAAGACCAGGCCGGAATTGCGGATGGCCAGACGCACGCGGTCGCGGCTCTCGCGAACGGTCGCATCCGGGAGCCCGACCATGATGAACGAGGGCAGGCCGAACGAAACGTCCACCTCTATCTGAACGGGAAACGCCTCGACCCCGAAGACGGCGGCGGATTGAAGACGCGTGAGCACGCCGCATCAGCTTGCAAGCGGCGTGATGCACGCAAAGGCTGGCAAATTCGCCCGCACCGGCCGGAAGCGCGCAGTTCCTGCGACGCGCGACGCCTCCTCGTACGGCTATTTCCGCCACCCGATCGGTCCGATAAGCGGTGAGATTAGCTCCGTCGCCCGTTGAGTCCAGGAGATCTCCCCGGTATTCTCTTGAGGATTGGCCGGATTGGCCGGCGGCGCGAGATCACTCTCCATCTCGACGAGGAACACCATGCTGGATGCCATTAAGGGCCTGACCGGAAGCGGAAAGGCGCAGAAGCAGACCGACGATCTCCAGGGGCTGATCGCCGCCGCCCGGGAAGAGCGGAGTGCGCTCAGCACCATGCTCACGCAGATTTCGATGCGCAGCGCCAAGCTGTCGCAGCTTGGGAAGTCGCTCGAGCAGGTCGATCAGAAGGCCGCCAGTACCACGAGCAAGCTCGATGAGATCGTCAAGCGCGTCGAGGGGCTCGAGGATCGCGCCAGGACGTTTGGTGAAGTCGAGAAGCGCGTGCAGTCGCTGCTCGAATCGGCCACCCAGGCGCAGGTCGCGGCCGAAAAGCTGATGGCGCCCGACGGCGAGCTGCAGAAGCATCGCCAGCAGGTGCAGCAGCTCTCCTCGCAGGCGCTCGAGACCCAGGCGAGCGTCGATGCCCTCAGGCGGGAACGCGCGACGCTCGAGGAGTTCCGCAATCAGCTTCGTGCGGCGCAGGGCGAGATCAGGCAGTCGGTGGACAACGCCAACTCGCTGCGCACCGAGCTCGACCAGGTCCGCGGCACCGCCGGCCAGCTTTCACAGGATTACAACAAGCTGCGCGACACGTCGCGCGAGGCGCGCGAGGATTCGACCGCCGCGACCGAGGCCGTCAAGGACGTCGAGAAGCGCCTCGGCCCGCTCGTGCAGCTCCAGGAACTGAGCAAGGCCACCGAGGAGAAGCTCACGTGGCTGAACTCGCTCGCCGAGCACGTGGCGCAGAAGTCGAAGGCGCTCGAGTCGCAGAAGCACACCGTCGAGCGGGCGGTCGTCGAGGCCAACCGCCTCAACGAGCTGGTCTGGGGCATGGACGTCCAGATCGGGAAGCTGAACGAAGGGTTGAAGCAGGCGGCACGCAGCGAGGAATCGCTCGACAAAATCGAGAAGCTCGTCGCCGAGACCAACGCGCAGGTCGACGCCTCCACGAAGGTGCGCGACGAGTTCGCGCGCGAGGCGGCGCGTTTCGAGAAGGACGGCCGCAGCCTCGTCGACGTGCTGCGCACGAACCTCGAGAAGCTGTCGCTCGAGAAGAAGGAGTTCGAGTCGTTCGACCAGCGGCTGCGCGCCCTGCAGTCGTCGGTGCGCGAAGCGGAGAACCGCGTCGACGCGCTCAGCGCGAAGGAAAAGAACCTCTCGCTCCTCAACCAGAAGGCCGACGCGCTCAGCAAGGAGTTCCAGACGCTGGCGGCGCACGCCGACGAGCTGACGAAGAAGCAGGCCAGTCTCGAGACGCTCCACGAGCGGCTCGCGCAGGTGGACGACCTGTCCAGGCGCACCGCCGCGCAGTACGACGGCCTCAAACAGAACCGGACCGACCTCGAGACGCTCAGGAAGGACATCCAGGAGTTCCACAAGTCGCACGCCGAGACGGCGGCGCTCCGCGACAAGCTCGGGGCCGATCGCGCGGCGCTCGAAGCGTTCGGCGACCGCCTCACCTCGTTCCGCGCGCGCACGCCGGAGCTCGAGGCGACGATGGACGCGATCCTCGGGAAGCTGGGACAGGTGGACGACGGCACGAAGCAGGCGACGCGGCTCGGAGAAGTCGCCGCGGAGCTCGACGCGCAGCTGACGCGCCTCACGAGCCGCATCCAGTTCGTGGACAAGCTCGAGGCGCGCATCAACACGCTGCACGTCATGACCGCGGACGTCGATCGCAAGCTCGCCGAGCAGCTCGCGCGCCGCACGGAGCTCGACACGCTCAAGACCCAGTGCGACGGCGTCATCGCGCAGATGCTCGACGCGCAGCAGAAGATCGACCAGGTCGCGTCGGCCCAAGGCAAGGTCATGCCGCTGGCGAACCGGCTCGACGTCCTGCAGTCGAAGCTCGACAAGGCGCAGGCGCGGTTCAAGGAAGTCATCCGTGACGAGGCGACGATCAACGAGCAGCAGGTGCGGATTGCGGAGCTCGCCGAAACCGGCCGAACCCTGGCCGGCGAAGCGGCCGAGCGCATGAAGCAGGTGCAGGCGCTCGGCGACGAGCTGAATCGCTCGTCCGCCGTCAAGGACGAGCTCATCGCCGAGCTCGCGCGCATCCAGGCGCGCCAGCGTGACGCGGTCGCGCAGGCCGAAGCGGCCGAGGACCAGATCAAGCGCGCCGAGGCGATGTACAAGTCGCTCGATCAGCGCCGGTCGCAGCTGGCGTTCTCCGAGAAGAAGATTGGCGCGGTCGAAGCGAAGATGACCGAGCTGGCGCAGAAGTCCCACGAGATCGACGACAAGATGAAGGCGATTGTCGAGCGCGAGTCGCTCGTCAACGCGGTCAAGTCGGAGGTCGAGAACGTCTACCAGATCAGCGCGCGCAGCCGCGCCGACCTGCAGTACGTCAGCGACCACCGCGAGGAGGTCGCGACGCTGCGCCGCCAGGTGCAGAACCTGCTCGCCACCGCGGCCGAGACCGAGGACAAGATCAACGCGATCGACGCACGGCGCAAGACCGTCGACGAGGTCCAGTCGAAGACCAGCCTCATCTCGAATCTCCTCGAGGACGTCCGCGTCAATCTCGAGACGCTCGGCGAGCAGAAGGCGGTCATCGACCACGTCGCGGAGCGGCTGGCGCGGATGGAGTTCGTGATGCAGGAGGCGCAGAACACGGTGCGCAACCTCCAGCACGAGCGCGAGCTGGCCGAGCGCATCGAGGAAAGCATCAAGCAGCTGCGCGCGCGGACCACGGCCAAGACGGACGAGGCGCGGAAGTCCGCTGTATCGGCGTAGTCGCGACGTCCGCGAGGCGCTGCAAACAAAAAAGCCCGGGCAGCCATTCAGGCGCCCGGGCTTTTGCTTTTGAAAGCGGCTCCGCGGTCAGGAAGCGGCTCCGCGATTAGTGAGTGGCGAGCGCTCCGTCGGTCCTCAGGATCGTCAGCCGCTG
>DASQAX010000144.1:0-12114 GCA_035635535.1 Vicinamibacterales bacterium
GACGGCCTTGTGCGTCTTGCCGAAATTGAGCGCGTTGTAGCCGCCGTTGGTCTCCGGCAGCTTCTGCTTGATGATGTCGGCCTCGAGCGTGACGCCGAGGTGATTGGCCTGCCCCGTCAGGTCGGCCGCCAGGTGGTAGTCCGCTTCCTTCGTCTTGAACGCGGCGTTGCGCAGGTAGCACCACAGCACGGTGAACAGGCCGAGCTCGTGCGCGTGCTGGAACATCTCGCTGACTTCCTGGATCTGCCGCTTCGACTCCTCGGAGCCGAAGTAGATCGTCGCGCCGACGGCGGCCGCGCCCATGTCCCACGCCTGCTTGACGCTGCCGAACTTGATCTGGTCGTACGCGTTCGGATACGAGATGAACTCGTTGTGATTCAGCTTGACGATGAACGGAATCCTGTGCGCGTAGCGGCGGGCGACCGAGCCGAGCACGCCGAGCGTCGAGGCGACCGCGTTGCAGCCGCCCTCGATGCCGAGCTTCACGATGTTCTCGGAATCGAAGTACGCGGGGTTCGGCGCGAACGACGCGCCGGCCGAGTGCTCGATGCCCTGGTCGACCGGCAGGATCGACACGTACCCGGTGCGCGCGAGACGGCCGGTGTCGAACAGCCGCTGAATGCCGCCGAGCACGCGAGGCGGACGATCGGAGGCCGCGAAGACCCGATCGACGAAGTCAGGCCCCGGCAGATGAAGGTTGTCCCTCGGAATCGTCCGGCACTGATACGTGAGCAGCGCCGCATTGTCGCCGAGCAGCGACTCGATCCGGCCAACGCCCTCTACCGCTGCCACGCCACTTGCTGGGGTCACGTCGCACCTCCGACCGGCGATCCTACCACCGGGAATTCAAAGTCTTCCACCACCGCCTCGCCGGCCGCCTTCTCGACGATTTCGTCGATCGGCAACGCACGCTCGGCTGCTTCCACCAGGTGGAGACGCCCGCGCGTCAGCGGGTTGCGCGGCGTGAACAGCGTGCAGCAGTCCTGATCGGGGATGATCGAGATCGTGTAGCTGCCGAGCCGGCGCGCCTCGTCCATGATCTCTTGCTTGTCCATGCCGATCAGCGGGCGGAAGACGGGCAGGGTCGCGACGCTCCCGATCACCTGCAGGTTCTCGAGCGTCTGCGACGCCACCTGCCCGACGACGTCGCCGGTGACGAGCCCCTGCGCGCCGCGCGCGCGCCCGATCCTCTCCGCGATGCGCAGCATCAGCCGGCGGTAGACGATCACACGCATCGGGCCCGGCACCGCGAGCACCACCTGCTGCTGGATGTCGCCGAACGCCACGAGATACAACCGCGACCGCTGCTGCCACGTCGTCAGGAGCCGGACCAGCTCGCGCGCCTTCTCGATCGACGCACGCGAGAGGATCGGATAGCTGTGAAAATGCACGAAGCTTGCGGCGCAGCCGCGCTTCATCATCCGGTGCGCGGCCACCGGCGAGTCGATGCCGCCCGAAAGCAGGCAGGTCACGCGTCCGGCCGTCCCCGTCGGCAGGCCTCCGGCCCCGCGTTCCTTGCCGAAGAAGTAGAAGGCCTCGGTGGTCAGCAGCTCGACGTGAATCGTGAGCTCGGCCTGGTCGAGATCGACCTTCCACCCCCGCGCCTCCTTGATGCGGCCGCCGACCTCGCGCTCCACCTGCGGCGAGGTCATCGGAAACCGCTTGTCGGCGCGCCGGACGCTCACCCGGAAACTGCTGCAGGTGCGGTCGCGGAGGTCCGTGAGAATCGCGGCGGTGATGACATCGATGTCGAGCGCGGTCCGCCGCGCGTACGAATAGTTCGCGATCCCGAAGGTGCGCCGGACACGTTCACCCGCCGCCTCGCGGCTCGCGCCGGGACCGAGCTGAATCTCGATGCGTCCCATCAGCGCGCGCACCGCGATGACGTCGAGGTCCGACAGCGCGCGCTTCAGATTGCGGACAAGGCGGCCGAGGAACCACGGGCGGTTCTTCCCCTTGAGCGCGATCTCCTGGTAATGGACGACGATCGATGTCATTTACGACAATGCCAGCGAAGCGGCCGAATGGCCGCTGCGCACCGCGCCTTCGATGGTAGCTGGCAGGCCGGTGTCGATCCAGTCGCCCGCGAGGAAGAGTCCGGGAATCGGCGTCCTCGTCCCGGGCCGCGGTGGCTGGCCCGGCGCGACCGAGAACGTCGCGCGCTTCTCGCGCACGACGACGGCGCGGCGGACCGACGCGCCGCGAGCCGCGGGTATCGCATCATCGACCTCGCGCGTCGCCAGCTCGATCAGCGCCTCGTTGGTGAGCGACACGATCTGCCCGGCCCCGCTCGACACCAGCGAGAGATGCGACGCCTGCTCGCCGAACACTCGCCGCTTGTCGAACACCCACTGCATGGTGCGGCCGGGAAGGCCGACCAGCACCTGGTCGGTGACGATGCGATCGAACCAGAGGTTGACCGTCACGATGGGCGACGCCCCGGTGCGATCCGCCGCGTCGAGCGTGGCGCGTAAAGACGATGGTGGATCAGCGAACACTTCCGAGAGGGCGAACCAGGGGACGGCACAGATCACGGTGGGCGCAACAATTGTCTCGCCTCGGACGACAATCGTGCAGTGCGGCGCGGACCCTTCGGGTCCGCGGATCTTCGCCGGTGAGTTCGTCCTGACCTCGCCTCCATGCTTCTCGATGTACGCGCGCGCCGGCAGCGCGTACATCTCATCGAGCGGCTTCAGCGGGAGCGCGAGCGAGGCGTCGCGCGGGCTGCTGCCGAGCATCTCCGACAGCGCGCGTGCAAACGGCGCGGCGGAGGCCACATCGATCGGCTGATTCAGCGCGGCGAGGGCGAGCGGTTCCCACAGCATCTCGACGAGCCGCGGTGTCTGATGATGACGAACGAGCCAGTCGCGCACGGTTTCATCGTGGGGCGAGCCTTTCAGGCTCGCCCGGCGGGCCCGAAGGGCCCGCCCCACATGCAGGCTTCCAATTCGATCCTTCCAACCCACCGCGCTCCAGGTGAACAACCCTGCAACAAGATTCAACGGCGGCGGCAGCGATGGACAGGACAACCGTGACGCGCGCCCGTCGCGATCGATCATGTCGACCGTCAATCGGTCCTGCACCTGGACGTGACCGGCCGCGCCGATGCGATCGAGAAACCGGAACGTGTCGCGGTAACAGCCCAGCAGGACGTGCTGTCCGTTGTCCACGCGCTCGCCGGTGGCGGGATCGGTGAATGCCGTCGCGCGGCCGCCGAGCGCCGGGCGCGCCTCGAGGACGAGCACGCGCGCTCCCTGTTCCGCGAGCAGCGTCGCCGCCGCGAGCCCGGCGAAGCCGCCGCCGATGACGATCGCGTCGTCCCCTCGACTCGCTACGCTCGCTCGGGGCAAGGCATTCAACGCGTGAAGAGCGCCCGCGCCCACAGGTTGAAGGCAATCAGCGCGCGGTACGGGCGGGGCACGCGGATTCTGCCGCTGAACACGTCGTAGCCCGAACGTTCGATGCGCCGCAGGATCTCGAGATAGACGGCGGCCATGATCTCCGCCGCGAGGAGGCTTCGCCGGTCGATCGCCGGAAACGCCGATGCTGCTTTCGTGTAGTAGAACCGCGCGCGCTCGCACTCGAACCGCAGCAGGCCGCTGACTGCCGGTGTCAACCGCCCCGCGCGCAGATCGTTCTCGGTGACGTGAAACCGCGCGAGATCCTCCGCCGGGAGGTAGATGCGCCCCTTGAGCAGGTCCGCGGCCACGTCGCGAATGATGTTCGTCAACTGGAGCGCCATCCCGAGCTCCACGGCGTATGTGCGCGCGGCCGGATCGCGGTATCCGAAAATCTCGACGCACACGAGGCCGACGGCGGACGCGACCCGCCGGCAGTAGCCGGCCAGCTCCGCGAACGTCTGATAGCGGACCTGGGCGAGGTCCATCTCGACGCCGTCGATCAGGTCCTCGAACGGACGCCGCGGCAGCTTGAGCTCCGCGACGTACGGCCGTAGCGCCAGCCCCTGCGGGGTCGTCGGATTCGCCCCGCCGTCCGCGTAGCAGGCGGCAAGCTCGTCGCGCCACAACGACAGCCGCGAGCGGGCGGCGGTGCCGTCCGGCGCTTCATCGACCGCATCGTCCACGGCGCGGCAGAAGTCCCACACGGCGATGATGGCGTTGCGCTTGCGTGGCGGAAGAACGAGGAACGAATAGTAGAAGCTCGTGTCGCGACTCATGGCAGCGCAACGGTCGGCCGCCAGGCGAACACGTGCGGCGCGATCAGGATGGCGTCGGCGGCGCCAAGCGTCGGCCGGCGATGGATCACGTCGAAGCGGGAGCGCTCGAGGTGGTCCAGGATGCGCGTGCCGCCGAGCCACGTTGCGCGCAGCTCGTAGCGGAGCCGGCCGCGGACGCCGTCGCACACGTATCGACCCTCGTCGAACAGGAGCCTGGTCCGCGCGGCCGCGGTGGCGAGCGCGCGCTGCCAGCCCGGCGTGATGTCGCCGGCGGCGAGGTCGCGCTCGAACGCGCCGTGCCGCTCGCGCTCGTCCTCCGGGAGGTAGATGCGTCCGCGATCGAAGTCGATCTTCAGGTCCTGCCAGAAATTCGTGAGCTGCAGCGCGGCGCACATCGCGTCGGACGCCGCGTTCAGGTTCGGTTCGTCGTAGCCCGCGATGCGCAGCACGAGCCGCCCGACCGGATTGGCCGAGCGCTGGCAGTAGCGCATCATGTCGTCCCAGGTCCGATAGCGCGTGACCGTGACGTCCTGCCTGAACGCGCTGAGGAGCTCCTCGAAGTACCGCACCGGCAACGACAGCGAGCGGATCGATTCGCCGAGCGCGAGGAACACGCTGGGCGTGTCCGGCGGCTCGCCGGCGCGCGGCGGTGGTCCCGGCGCCGCCGACGCCGACGCTTCGTGCAGGCGATCCGCCCATCCCTCCAGCAGGCGCAGGCGATCGGCCGCCGCGAGGGTCCCCTCGTCCGCGAAGTCGTCCGCCGCGCGCGCGAAGGCGTACACGGCGGCGACGTGCGGCCGCATCCGGCGCGGCACCAGCAGCGACGCGACCGGAAAATTCTCGTAATGCGCCCGTGCCATGCGCTCGCACGCGGCGTAGGCCTCGGCGACGCTCGCTACCATTCGGTCTCCGGGAACCCGGAGCGATGGTTTACCGCGCGAGCCATGACGAACAGGAGATCGGACAGCCGATTCAGGTAGACGATGACGACCGGATCGACGGCGCCGGCCCCCAGCGCGATGACGCGCCGTTCCGCGCGGCGGCAGACCGTCCGCGCCAGGTGCAGGAGCGCGCCGGAACCGGACCCGCCTGGGAGGATGAACCTGCGAAGCGGCGGCAGCGTCTCCTCGAGGCGATCGATCGCCTGCTCGAGACGCAGGACGGCCGCATCGGTGATCGTGGCCTTTTCGACGCGCGCCGCGATGCGCGACGACGGGTCGGCGAGGCGCGCCCCGAGCGCGAACAGGTCGCGCTGCAGCGACTCGACGAGCGCCGACATCTCCTCGTCCACGCCCGCCGCACGCGCGGCGCCCAGGCAGGCGTTGACCTCGTCGACTTCCCCGTACGCGTCGACGCGCGCGTCGGCCTTCGACACGCGCGTGTTGTCGAACAGCGACGTCTCCCCCGAGTCTCCGGTCTTTGTATAGATCTTCACCGCGTGGAATTATAGGGGCGGATGTCCGCCGCCTCCCTGCCGCCGCCGAAGACCCGTCAACGCTTCCGCCGCGCGCTGCTCGGGTGGTACCGCCGCCACGGGCGCGACCTCCCGTGGCGCCGCACCAGCGACCCGTACCACATCCTCGTCTCGGAGGTGATGCTCCAGCAGACGCAGGTCGATCGCGTGCTGCCGAAATATCACGAGTGGCTCGGCAAGTATCCCTCGCTCGAAGCGCTCGCCTCCGCGCCCGAAGACGACGTGACCGAGAGCTGGCGTCCGCTCGGCTACAACATCCGGCCGCGGCGGCTGCACGCAATCGCGCGCGAGTCGGTCGCGCGGTACGGCGGCGAGCTCCCCTCGGATCACGACACGCTGATGTCGTTCAAGGGGATCGGCGCGTACACCGCCGGCGCCATCCGCAGCTTCGCGTTCGGCGAGCGCGCCGCGATTGTCGACACCAACGTCGCGCGCGTGCTCTTCCGCGCCTTCGTGCGCCGCGGCGATCCGAAGGCGCACGCGATGAAGAAGCACCTGTGGGCGGTGTCGGAGGCGCTCGTCCCGCGGAAGCACGTCTTCGATTTCAACCAGGCGCTGATGGACCTCGGCGCAACCGTCTGCGTCGCGCGCAGGCCCCGGTGCGAGGCCTGCCCCGTCAAGCGGCTGTGCAGTTCGTACCCATGGCGTGAAATCGTGCGCCGCCGTTAGGCCAATTTACCGAAAACGCCCCTACTGTTGAGCTCCGCGCGCGCGGGCGCGTGTTACGGTACTTTTTGCCCCCCGATTTCGGGCACGAGTCCGTCCGTGGGGGTACCCGTCATGGATCGTCTGGTTCTGCAGAAGTTGGAGAAACCGGAAACCTCCACCAGCGTGGCTCGGCCGACGCGTCCGTCGCATGACCTGCGTCATGTCAGCATCCTGCTGATCGACGACGACCCGCAGGCGGAGGCGCTCATCGAGATGGCGCTGCTCGACTCGCACTTCGAGCGGAAGATCGAGGTCATCGCGACCGCGGCTGCCGGGCTCGAGCGCGTCAAGGCCGACGAGCACGACATTTATCTCGTCGATCAGCGGCTCCCCGACGGCACCGGCATCGAGGTGATCAGGGCCGCGAAGGATCTGGGGACCGACAAGCCGTTCATCCTGATGACGGGCTACGGCAGCGGTGCGCTCGACGAAGCGGCGCTGCGCGAGGGAGCGGCGGACTACGTCGAGAAGCATCTTGTGGGCGCGCACCTCGAGCGCTCGATCCGCTACGCGCTGCGCAACTGGCAGTCGAGCCGCACGCTGCACGACCGCGAGGAGCAGCTCCGCCAGTCGCAGAAGATGGAAGCCATCGGCCGGCTGGCCGGAGGCGTCGCGCACGACTTCAACAACCTGCTGACCGCGATCATCGGCTACACCGACATGATTGCCGAGCGCGAGAACGTGGACGCGTCGACCGCGCGCGAGGTGCGGGAGATTCGCCGCGCCGCCGATCGCGGCGCCGCGCTGACGCGCCAGCTCCTCGCCTTCAGCCGCAAGCAGTTCCTCAACCCGACGGTCATCAGCGTCAACGAGAGCGTCGCGGGGCTGCTCCACATGCTGCCGCGCCTCATCGGCGACCACATCCACACGGACGCGCGGCTCGGAACGGGACTCGGCTTCGTCAAGGCCGACGCCAGCCAGATCGAGCAGGTGATCGTCAACCTCGTGCTGAACGCCCGCGACGCGATGCCGACCGGCGGCGACGTCACGATCGAGACCGCGAGCGTGACGCTCGACGAGGAGCGTCTCGGGGCGGAAGGGTTGACGCTCCCGGCCGGCCAGTACGTGATGCTGGCGATCACCGACACGGGCGTCGGCATGGACGAGACCACGCGGGTGCACGCCTTCGAGCCGTTCTTCACGACGAAGCCAAAAGGCAAGGGAACGGGCCTCGGGCTCGCGACGGTCTACGGCATCATCGACCAGAGCGGCGGCGGCATCGCGATGCAGTCGGCGCCCGGCCGCGGCACGTCGATCCGTATCTATCTTCCGGTGACCACCGCCTCGCCGGTCACCGAGCGTCCGCAGGTCGCCCCGCTCGCCACCGAAGGCCACGAGACGCTCCTCCTGGTCGAGGACAACGACGCCATCCGTGAAATCTCCGCCCGCGCGCTGCGCCGCCGTGGCTACACGGTGTTCGAGGCGCGCAACGCGGAGGAGGCGATCGAGTGGTCGGCGACGGGTGGGCGGCGCGCCGAGATCCTCATCACCGACGTCGTCATGCCGGGGTTGAGCGGCCCGAACCTCGCCGCCCGGCTCATGCAGCAGAACCCGGAGCTGCGCGTGCTCTATATGTCGGGCTACACCGACGACGCGACGGAGATCCACGGAACGTTCTGGGGCGGCGTGCCGCTGCTGCAGAAGCCCTTCACGCCCGCGCAGCTCGCCGAACGCGTGCGCATGGCGCTCGACGCGAATCGGAAGTAACGTCGTCCGCCTGCCCGCCTCCCGCGAGTACGTGATGATCCTGGAAGGCATCTCGAAGATCGCGGTCGTGGCGGCGGTGATCGAGCACGGCGGCCGCTTCCTCGTCACGCGCAGGCAGGAGGGCGTCCACCTCGCCGGCCACTGGGAGTTCCCTGGTGGAAAGGTCGGCAAAGGCGAGGCGCACCCCGAGGCGCTGCGCCGCGAAATTCTCGAAGAGCTCGACACCGACGTCGTCGTCCACGAGCTGGTGCTCGAGACCACGCACACCTATCCCGAGCGGACCGTGACGCTCTTCTTCTACCGCTGCGATCTACTTGGAATACCGAGGCCGATGCTCGGGCAGGAGATGGAGTGGATCCCGCGGACGCAGCTGTCGTCGCTGCTCTTCCCGCCCGCCGATGCCGAGCTGATTCGCCTGCTGGCGGACGGCGGCGCGTAAAGCGGTGGTTGGCGCCGCGTAAAGCGGCGCCCTACGAACGAGAACTGACGACCGCGCGCACGCGAATCTCGCCCGCCTGCACCTCCACCGCGGTTCCCGGCTCGACGAAATCACGGTGCACGTAGCCGAGCGCGAGCGCGCCAAGACGCGGCGATTCCGCCGCGCTCGTGACGAAGCCGATCTCGCGATCGCCGCTGAAGATCTTCGAGTCGCGCGGCGGGGCATCGCCTTCGACCTGGAGCCGGACGAGCTTGCGCGCGACGCGGCCGTGGCCCCGATGCAGCACGCGAATGATCACTTCCTGCCCGACGTAGCACCCCTTCGTCAGCGAGATCGCGCGGTCCTCGATGCCGGCCTCCAGCGGAATCGTATCGGCCGTCATGTCGAGCCCGAAGACCGGATAGCCGGCTTCGATGCGCGCGGCCTCCAGCGTCGCGGGTGTCGCGTGCAGCGCGCCGCGCGAGGCGAGCGCGGCGGTCACCTCGTCTTCCTGCTGCGCGTCCACGTAGATGACCACCCCGGGCACAGCGAGCTGGTCGATGCGCGCAATGACGACGGAGACGCCGGCGAACTCGATGCGCGCGTTCTGATATGGCCTCCACGCGCCGACATCGGCGCCGAACATGCCGGGTGCCGCCGGACCGTGAATCCAGACGGGGCGCAGCGAGGCCAGCGTGGCAATCTGCACGTCCTCGCTGAAATGAAACTGTTCGAGCCGGTCCGCAACGTGCTGCGTCTCGGCGGCCGGCACGTCGAGCAGGATCATGTCGCCCGATTCGAGCACGTGAAGGTCGCACAGCATGCGCCCCTGCGGCGTCAGCCAGGCCGCGTAACAGCCCGTTCCCGGCGTGAGCGACGCGGTGTCGTTGGTGAGAAGACCGTGCAGGAAGGCGCCGCGGTCCGGGCCGGCCACGGCAATCTGCCCGCGCGCCGCAATGGCGCCGATGGCCGCGCCCGCGTGAATGGCTGTGTAGTCGTCCGGCGAGGTCATCCGAGGTGCTGTAAGACGCGCGCGTAGCTGATACGATTCGAGGGAATGCGCGCTCTCCATTGTACTTGGACGCTTGTGCTGTTCCTGGCGCTCCCGGCCGCATCCGTCGTCGCGCAGGGCACCACCGCAACGCCGGCGGCGCCCGCCGCGGTCGGCTACACCATCTTCCTGCGCGGCGTCCCGATCGGTCACCAGGACGTGACCGTTCGCTCGGATGCACAGGGCCTGGTCATCAGCGGTCAGGGCCAGATCGCGGAGCCGATAGACGTCATCACGCGCCGCGCGGAGCTCAAGTACCGGCCCGACCAGACGGCGGAATCGCTGACGGTCGAAGCGCGCATCGGCGGCGTGGACATCAAGCTGCAGACGACGTTCGAGAACGGCACGGCGGTGTCCAGTGGGATGGAGGGCACGAGTCCGATCGCGACGACCGACATGGTCTCGCCTCAGTCCGTGCTGCTTCCGAACGTGTTCTTCGGGTCGCACGCGGTGCTCGCGCGGCGGCTCGCCGGCGCAGCGCCGGGAACGGAGTTCCGCGCGTTCCTCGGCCCGGGCCCGGGCGCGCAGGTCGCGTTTCGCCTTCGGAGCGAGGTGACCGAGCAGATGCAGTTCGGCACGTCCACCTTCGACGTGCATCACTACGAGCTCGTCTTCGACAACGCGGGCACGCCGCTCGCCGTGCATCTCTACGCCGACAACGTCGGCACGCTCGTGCGCGTCGGCGTACCCGCGCAGTACCTCGACGTGGTGCGCGACGATATCGCCGGATCCATTTCGCGCACCCGCGTGACGTCGAACCCGGGCGACGAAGCGGTCATCATCCCGGCGCCTGGCTTCAACCTTGGCGCGACGATCACGCGCCCGGCCGCTGCCGCCGGCCGGCTGCCGGCGGTCGTCCTGATCGGCGGCGTGGAGTCCGACGACCGCGATGGGACGGCGTTCGGCGTGCCGATCCTCGCGAACCTGGCCGCCGGGATCTCGCAGGCAGGGTTCCTCGCGGTCCGCTACGACAAGCGCGGCTACGGCCAGAGCGGCGGACGGCGCGAATCGGCGACGATCTCCGACCTGTCCGACGACCTCCGCGCGATCGTCAAGTGGCTCTCGGACAGAAAGGACGTCGATTCGAAGCGCATCGTGGTGCTCGGTCACGGCGAGGGCGCATGGCTCGCGCTGCTGGCCGCCTCACGCGACAGGCGCATCGGCGGCGTGATCTCCGTCGACGCGCCATCGACGACCGGCGCCGAGCTCGCGCTCGAACAGCAGCAGCACGCGCTCGACCGGCTGAAGGCCACGCCCGCGGAGCGGCAGCAGAAGATCGATCTGCAGAAGAAGATCCAGGCCGCCGTCCTCAGCGGCAAGGGATGGGAAGACGTGCCGCCCGACCTGCGCAAGCAGGCCGATACGCCGTGGACGCAGAGCGTGCTCTCGTTCGACCCCGCGCGCGTCATCGAGGACGTGCGGCAGCCGATGCTGTTCCTCCACGCCGAGCTCGATCGGCAGATACCGGTGACGCACGTCGAGCGGCTGGTCGACCTCGCGCGCAAGGAGAGCAAGTCGAAGTCGGTGGAGGTCGTCACCATTCGCGGCGTCAATCACCTGCTCGTGCCCGCGGTGACCGGCGAGCCGGACGAGTACTCATCGCTCGGCGAGCTGAATGTCAGCAAGGACGTGACGGGCGCGATCCAGGCGTGGCTGACGAAGACATTCCCGGCGCCACGCCGATGAAAAGCAAGTTCCGCACCCGCGATTTCAAGGAGAAGAAGCAGCGCGGCGAGAAGATCGCGATGCTCACCGCCTACGACGCGAACATGGCACGGCTGCTCGACCGCGCCGGCGTCGATGCGATCCTCGTGGGTGACTCGGTCGGCATGGTGGTCCTTGGCTTCGAGACCACGGTGCCGGTCACGCTCGACGCGATGATCCATCACACGGCCGCCGTGAGCCGTGGAACCGAGCGCGCGCTGATCGTCGCGGACATGCCGTTTCTGACCTACGAGACGACGACGGCGGACGCGGTCCGCAACGCTGGACGTCTCATGCAGGAAGGCGGCGCCGAAGCGGTGAAGGTCGAAGGCGGCAGCGCCGTCCTCGACGCCGTCAAACGGCTCGTCGACGTGGGCATCCCGGTGATGGGGCACCTCGGCCTCCTGCCTCAATCCGTCCATCGGGTGGGCGGATTCCTTCGGCAGGCCACCACGCCGCGCGATGCCGACATCCTGCTGGCCGACGCGCTCGCGCTCGAGGAGGCCGGCGCGTTTGCGATCGTCCTCGAGGCCATCCCGTCCGACGTCGCGCGCACGGTGACCGAGGCGCTCTCGATCGCCACGATCGGCATCGGCGCCGGGCCGGATTGCGACGGGCAGGTGCTCGTGACCAACGACATGATCGGCCTGTTCGACGGGCCCGTGCCGTCCTTCGTCAAGCAGTACGCGCACGTGGCCGAGACCGTGACGGCATCGGCCCAGGCGTACGTCGACGACGTCAAGTCCGGACGCTACGCGCGTCCAGCCGCCGCGAAAACCGCGACACCAATCACGTGAGATGACGTCGGACGTGATCACGTCGATCCCGCGCGTGCGGGATCGAGTGGCGGAAGCCCGGCGCTCCGACGGCCGCAC
>DASQAX010000145.1:0-5083 GCA_035635535.1 Vicinamibacterales bacterium
TTTCAGATCCGCTGCCGCGGTGCCGCGTCCGGTGGTGGCGACCGGGCGCTTGGCCTGGTCCTCCCGCTGAGCCGTGGCAACGCCCGGAACAAGCCACGCCAAAAGGACGGCAACCGAAACGAGCTTCAGACACTTCATATAACCAAACCTCCGCTGAGTCGAAGTACGAGCGCGTGCGAGCCGATTGCCCTACGCCGTGACCGAACGGCGCGGACGAAGGGCATCCGCGACCGGAGCGGGGCTCGCCGCGCGCGCCTGCTCGAACTCGCCGAGCGCGAAGGCCGCCACCGCAAGCACCACGTCACAGCGCCGTCACCGTGCCGTTGAGTCGTGTATCCATGTATCGCCTCCAAGGGAACAGAGTCGCGGGGCCGCAAAAGGTGACATCGGTGCTCCGATTGCAGGGAGTGCAACAGGAGAGGTTATGGAAAGAGCCAAGCTCTTCGGACATCCGATTCATCAGATGCTGGACGGCGAGCTGGTCGGTCGCCTCGCGGTCGGCGTGGATCCCGGCGCGCACGTCGATGCGCCGAGCTCGCTGAAATCGCGCCGCGCCGCGTAGGTCACATGCCGAGCGCAGCGGTGCGTCCGGACACGCTCTACGCGTGGTCGGGACCGTCCCTGCTCGTCGTCAACACACGAGGCGAATGCGCGGAGGACCAGCGTCTCACTGGTTACTACTTCCGCGAGACGCGCTTCCTCCGCACGCTGCAGCTGCGCGTCAACGGCCACGCCCCGTGGCCGTGCGAGGCGGCGTCGATCGCCCCGGACACGCTGGCGTTCACCTACGTCCATCCTGAGATCACCGAGCCGAGCGGGGGCGGCACCGGTCAGGCCGGCGACGAGGAGAGCTGCGAGCGCGACGGCGTCCCGGAGCGCGCCATCGACATCCGCGTCACGTACGGCGTTCGCGCCGGCTGGCTCGATGTACGCGCCGTGATGGCGAACCGCTCGCGCAGGAAGCTCCGGCTCGCGGTGTCGTGGACGATCGGCGCGGACTTCACGGACATCCAGGAGGCCGAGGCGTCGAAGCCGAAGGATCACGGGCTGCCGTACCGGACGCGCATCGAGCCGGAAGAGGCCCTCCGAAGGGAGATCGATCTGTCGCCGCAGCAGATCGAGGAGGTCGCCTTTCGCGTCTGGCCGTCCGGCACGGCCGCCGACCTGACAGCCGAGGACGTGGCGGCGCGCCGCGCCGCGTGGGAGCAATGGCGAGCGGGCTTCACCCGCATCGACGTCCCGGGCAATCGCGTCGCGGAGCAGATCGTCGGCGACAACATTCGCGACTTCGCGTCGTTCCCGCTGCTCGACGGCGACAGCGAGGAATGGCTCGCGCACCAGGCGGGGATGCCGCTGTATCCGGCGTTCTTCGGGCGCGATGCGGTGACCGCGGGCTGGCAGGCCGGCATGATCGATCGCGGCCAGTCTCTTTCGGCAGCGCTCGTGCGGCTCGGTCGAATGCAGAGCCACCGCTTCGACCAGTGGCACGACGAAGAGCCGGGCCGCATTCCGTACCAGATGCGCACCGGGCCGCTCGCGGTGTTGAACGAGAATCCGTACTCGGCCTACTACGCGGACTATGCGAGCCCGCTGATGTTCGTCATCTCGCTCGCCAACCTCTACGCGTGGGTCGGCGACACGCAGGTGATCCGGCGCCACTGGGACACCGCGCGGCGCATCCTCGAATGGGCGCAGCGGTACGGCGATCGAGACGGCGACGGCTACCTCGAATATCAGTCGCGCTCGCCCATGAGTACGAAGAACCAGGGCTGGAAGGACAGCGGCGACGCCATCATCTACGACGATGGGAGCGCGGTGCCCTCGCCCATCGCGACCTGCGAGCTGCAGGGCTACTGGTACACCGCGCAGCACCTGATGGGCGTGATGGCGTGGATGCTCGGCGATCGGGCCGCTGCGCGCGATCTCTGGCAGAGTGCGGCCGATCTGAAGGCGCGGTTCAATCGCGACTGGTGGGTGAAGGAGGAGAATTTCTTCGCGCTCGCCATGGACCCCGGCAAGCGCCTGGTCCGGGCGGTGACGTCGAACGTGGGCCACTGTCTCGCGACAGGCATCATCGACACGGACCACCTGCGGCCGGTCGTCGGCCGGCTCTTCGCGCCGGATCTGTTCAGCGGCTGGGGCATCCGGACGCTGTCCTCGTCACACCGGTTCTACAACCCGTTGAGCTATCACCGCGGCACCGTGTGGGCCGTGGAGCAGGGGACGATGCTGTTCGGGCTGCGGCGATTCGGCTTCGACGCCCGGGTGCACGATCTCGCGCGCGCGCAGTTCGACCTCGCGCAGCTCTACGGCGAGCACCGCATCCCGGAGTGCATCGGCGGCTACGCACGATCGGAGTCGCCGACCCCGGGCGCCTATCCGCGCGCCAACACGCCGCAGCTGTGGAACGCGACGTCGGTTCCTCTGGCAATCCAGGTGATGCTCGGGCTGCTGCCGCTGGCCCCGTTCGAAACGCTCGTCATCGACCCGGCGTTGCCGTCGTGGCTGCCCGAGGTCGTCGTCCACGATCTCCGCGTCGGCGAGGCACGCGCCACGCTGCGCTTCTGGCGCGAGGCGAACGGCGCGTCGAAGTTCGACGTGTTGCACAAGCACGGCACGCTGCGCGTCGTGCGGCAACCGCCGCCGGAGTCGATCGAGGCTGGCCTGGTGCCGCGCGCGAAGGCTGCCGTCGAAACCGTGGCTCGCGCTGTGAGTTGACGCCATGACACATCAACTGCTTCCAGTCGGCGAACAGGTCATCGTCATCACCGGCGCCTCGAGCGGCATCGGTCTGGTGACGGCGAAGCGCGCCGCGGCCCGCGGCGCGCGCGTCGTGCTGGCCGCGCGCAACGAGAACGACCTGCGGAACATCTGCGACGAGATCCGCGGCGCGGGTGGCCGCGCCACGTTCGTCGTCGCGGACGTCACCGACCCGAAGGACGTCGAAGGCATCGCCGATGCGGCGATCGCCGAATTCGGCCGCATCGATACGTGGGTCAACAACGCCGCCGTGTCGATGTACGGGCCCGTCATGGACCTGGGGCTCGAGGACATGCGGCGGCAGATGGACGTGAACTTCTGGGGCCAGGTGCACGGCTCGCGGGTGGCGGTCACCCGCATGCGCGGCCAGGGCGGCGCGCTGATCAACGTCGCGAGCGCGCTGGCCGACCGCGCCATCCCGCTGCAGGGGATTTACTGCGCGGCCAAGCACGCCGTCAAGGCGTTCACCGATACGCTGCGGATGGAGCTCGAATCCGACGGCGTCCCGATCAGCGTGACGCTCGTGAAGCCGGCGAGCATCGACACGCCGTTCTTCGAGAAGGCGAAGACGTACCTCGATGTCGAGCCGCAGCCGGTGCCGCCGGTATACGCGCCGGAAATCGCAGCGGACGTGATCCTCCGATGCGCCGAAAAGCCGACCCGCGAGATCATCGCCGGCGGAGCCGCCGAGAAGCTTCGCATGGCGCAGCTGTTCCCGCGCGTCGCCGATAAGTTCATGGAACGCAGCCTGTTCGATCAGCAGCGTACGTCCGAACCGGTGGGCGGCCGGCCCGATAACCTGTACCGGCCGGTTGCCGCGGACGGCGGCGAGCGCGGCCGGACCTGGCACGGGCGGACCAGGGAGACCAGCGTGCTGACCTGGGCCGCCATGCGCCCCGCCGCCGCCGTGGCCGGGCTGGTGGCGCTCATGGTGGGCGCCATCGTCGTTGCGAACCGCGTGTCACCTTTCGAGTCGCCGCGACTCTAATAGATATGCACGTGGTGAGCGGAGCAACCCTCGACCGGTGGACCGCGCTGAGCGACGAGGAAATCGTCATTCGCGTCGTGGACGGGCAAACAGCCCTCTACGAGGTCCTGATGCGGCGCTATAACGAGCGCATCTACCGCGCGGCGCGCTCGATTGTCCGCGACGAGGACGAGGCGGAGGACGTGATGCAGCAGGCGTACGTCAACGCCTACACGCACCTGCGGCAATTCGACGGGCGGGCGAAGTTTTCGACGTGGCTGACGAAAATCGCCATCCACGAGGCGCTGGCCCGGGCGCGCAAGCAGGGCCGCTACGACGCGGTCGATTTCAACGAAGAGGAGAACCAGGCGGTGGAACGGCAGCCATCACGCGACCCCGAGCAGCAGGCGTTCGCCGGCGAACTGCGCTCCCTTCTCGAGTCCTCAATCGATGAGCTGCCCGACGGCCTTCGCGAGGTGTTCATGCTTCGCGAAGTGGACGGCCTGAACACGGCCGAAACCGCCGAATGCCTTGGCGTCAGCGAAGATGTCGTGAAGACGCGACTGTCCCGCAGCCGGGCCGCCCTTCGGAATCAGCTCGCCGAGCGCGCCGGCATCCTGGCGCCAGAGACCTTCCGCTTCCCGCAGCCCCGCTGCGACCGCATCGTCGCCGCCGTCTTCGCGCGTATCCTGTAGGGGGGCGACGGTGGGCCTGCCTCGCCGAAGCGCGTGCAGGCGCAGGGCGCGAAGGCGGGTTTGCCGTTGACCGGGCCCGCCCAGCGGGATATTCTGAATGGGTTCCTCTTCCGGGAAGTCCTTATCTATGAGTCAGAAAGCCACGAAGATCGGGCTGACGTGCGTCGTGCTCGTCCTGGCGTTCGGCGGGCTGCTGTACTCCACGCTCAGCGAAGGCACCGAATACTACAAGCATGTTGACGAGGTGATGGCCGACCCGACCGCGTGGTACGGCAAGAACCTCCAGCTGCACGGCTTCGTCCAGGGTGAGCCGGCGCGCAAGCGCGACTCGCTCGAGTATCGGTTCGACGTGCAGGCCAACGGCAAGGTCGTCCGTGCGTTCTACACGGGAATCGTTCCGGATACGTTCAAGGCCGACTCGGAGGTCGTGCTGAAAGGGCGCCTTGCGTCCGACGGCACCTTCCACGTCGAGAAAGACGGTGTGATGGCCAAGTGCCCGTCGAAGTACGACCCCGCCAAGCTGCCACCGGCGGGAACGCCGGGCGGCACGCCATCGACCGGCACGAAGTAAGTCGATGGCTGCCCTCGGCTCGTACCTCCTCCTCACAGCCTTTGTCGTCTGCGCGTACGCGGCCTCGATTTCAATCGCCGGGGCGAGGCG
>DASQAX010000146.1:0-3111 GCA_035635535.1 Vicinamibacterales bacterium
CGCGCGCGCGACGATGAAGGTGGAGCCGCTCGACGCCGGCCGCGTGCGGTTCTCGTACGACTTCGTCTACCCGCGCGGCGGCGTCCAGCACCTGGAGTGGGACGGCCGC
Source organism: Vicinamibacterales bacterium (assembly GCA_035635535.1). Classification (GTDB taxonomy): domain Bacteria; phylum Acidobacteriota; class Vicinamibacteria; order Vicinamibacterales; family UBA2999; genus Gp6-AA40. The sequence goes on from DASQAX010000146.1 coordinate 110, forward strand.
TTCGACGGCCACGACTACATGGTCCAGGGAGCCGATGAATACGTCACGTACGCGTACCGCCAGACGGGCGATCGTACGTACGACATCGTGGCGAAGCTGGATACACGGGAGACGGCGGTTGCGAAGGTGACGCTTGCCGCGGATGGCCGCACGCTCACGACGATCACGAGGAGCAGGAACGCCCGTGGTGAGGAGATCGCCAACACCACGGTCTACGACAAAACCGACTGACCTATTGGCGCGCGGTCTGGCGTGACCTGGCGTGACGCCGGCCCGGTCGGGGGGATCAGCTGGTCTTGCAGGGCGAGGGGCTCCACTTCGAACCGTCAGGCTCCCTCTTGAAGTGCGAGCTGGTCACGAAGTCCGTATTCAGGTACTTCGGGTCGGTCACCATCGTCGTGACCGCCAGCCACTCGTCGCCGTTCGGCGCGGCGAAGCGATCGAAGTACTCGGTGACGACCGCGTCTTCGCTGTACGGCACGCCGTTCCTGCGGAGCCAGCCGCCGCTCAGGCGCGTGGTGACGACTTTCAGGTTCGCGCCCGGGGCCGGTCCCGTCGGCGCCTCCGCGCCGCGGCCACCGCGGCCCGCACCGCCTGCCCGCGCCGGCCGATCCCATTCGGCGAGCGAGAAGCCCTGCAGCGATCGCGTGGTCGGCGCCGGACGCGCCTTGTCGAACAGCAGCCGCCGCGTCTGCTGGCCCGCGTCGGTGTCGATCTTCAGGACCGCGTCGGCCTCCCACGTGATGTGCAGCCGTGTCGGCATGCGCATGAGCGCCGCCGCGCCGTACGCCTCGCAGCGTCCGTCCTTCGAGACGTCCCACGTGTCGGCGGCTTTCCGTCCCGCGTCGTTGAGCGGCACGCTCGCGTAGTCGCCTTTGGGCGGCGTCACCATCCGCCAGCGCCAGTCTTCGTTGACGATGGAGACCCAGTACCCGGTGAGATCGATGGGCGCGGCCGCGCGAGGCGTCGGTGGCGGCTGCGGCGCCGGCGCCGCCTGGCCGCCGCGCGCCTGCGCGAGGACGTGCGGCTGGCTGACGGCCGCGGCCGCCGCCGCCGCGAAGACAACGACTGCGGTCAGTCTCATCGCGTCACCGGCTCTGGCTCGTCTTCTTCGCCGGCTCGCTCAGGCTGCGGTAGATCGCCTCCACGAAGTTGTCCGTCGTCCAGAAACCGCTGCTGGCGCCGTAACGCCCCTCGTAGTCGCGCAGGAGCCGCGCCGCCTTGACCTGCTCCAGCGTCATCCCCTTCTTGATCGCATCGAGGAAGCGGTCCCTGATGATCGTGCTCATGTCGCGGTACTCGACGACGTCGGCTTCGTCGGCCAGCCGGCCGTGCCCGGGAATCACGTACGTGCCGGCCTCCTGCTTTTCGGCCGGCACCGTGATGTCGATGATGCGGTTCAACGCGTCGATCACGCCTTGAAAGCTGCCGCCCTGGGCGACCTGCACGATCGGGAACGTCGTGTTCATGTAGACGTCGCCGGCGACGATCACGTCCGACCTCCGGAAGTGGACGATGACGTCGCCGTCGGTGTGCGCCGCGGGCTGGTGCAGGATCTGGACGGCCTCGCCGTTGAAGTAGAGATCCTTGGAGTCCGTGAAGAACGTGTCCGTCGGCATCGCGATGAACGGGGGCGGCGGCTTCAGGTCGCTCATCATGCGGAGCTGGGCGTTCTCGTGCGCGAGCACGTTCGCCTGGTTCGCCGCGTCCTGGCCGACCTGCGCCGCGAAATTGCCGGCGACGATCGACTGGCCGGCCCTGGCGACCTTCGCGTTGCCGCCGGTGTGATCCGCGTGGAAATGCGTGTTGATGATGTAGCGGATCGGCTTGTCGCCGCCGATCTTCTTCACCTCCGCGAGGAACCGGTCGGCGAGCGGCTCGACCATCGTGTCCACGACGAGCACGCCGTCGTTGCCGATCGAGACGGCCGCGTTGAACGGGCCGCCGACGACCATCCACACGTTCCCCTGGACGTGAAGCGAGTGAATCTCGATGTTCGAGAAATCGGGCGCCGCGCCGGTCTGCGCACGGAGGGGCGCGGCCGCCACGGCAGCGGCGACGAGTGCGACGCTCGCGAGCACGCGCGTCATCATGCGGAGCGTCCTACTTCGACCCTGCGGGCCCCGCCGCGCGCCTGGCGAACTCCGGCAGCGCCGTCTCGGCCCCGCCTCTCACGCCTTCGACGGAGAGGTGGTGTTTCGCCGCGAATTCCTCGGACGCCTGATTCGTCCCGGGCAGGTGACTCGGCACCACGCCTTTCGCGCGGACGACTTCATCGACCGACTCGCACGGATACGGATCGACGACGCCGTTGGGCGTCAGCCGGAAGCCGTTGGTCTTGATGAGCGGCTCGGTCAAATACACGGGGTCGGAGATCATGTAGACGTGGGTCAGCAGATCGCCGTGACGGATGAAGCGCTCCTCCATCGTCGCGCGATCGCTCAACGCCAGCCCGTTGCGCCGCATCCAGCCGGTCTTGAGGTGCGTGGTGCGCACGACGAGCACGGGTCCCTCCCAGCGTCCCGTCGAAAAGCCCTGCCACGTGTGCGCGGCGTAGTCCGGCGGATGCGGACGGCCGTCCATCCAGATCTCGCGCTTCTGCTCCATCCACTGAATCTGCGTGTTGATCTTGACCAGCCGCTGCGTGGCATCGTCGAAGTCGGGGGAGATGCGGAGGTTGCCGACGCCGCGGAAGCCGTAGGTGGAGGGGTGCGGCTTGCACTGGTGTTCCGGCAGCGTGAGCAGCGAGGCGTCCCACGTGTCGGCCTTGAAGCGCGCCGCGTCGTTGATGGGAAGGCCCGCGTAATCGCCGACGTCAGGACCCGGAACCCGCTCGGGTTGATCCTCGTGAAAAATGGGAGCCCAGACGCCGTTGAAGTCGATTTGCGCGTAGGCGCGGCCCGGCATCGCAAGCGCCGCCGCCATCACGATTCCCGCGACGACCCATCGGTTCGGGACGCTCATAACACTCCGTTCTGCCGCCGGCTCAGAAGTCGAACTGC
>DASQAX010000147.1:0-12428 GCA_035635535.1 Vicinamibacterales bacterium
ACGGATGCGCGCATTCCCGCGTATTGCCGATGTCGCGCCGCGCCTGCGCGCGCGCGACATCTCGGCCGTCGAAGTCGTCGAGGCGTGCCTGGCGCGCATCGAGGAGCTGCAGCCGCGGTTGAATGCGTTCATCACCGTGCTCATCGAGCAGGCGCGCGAACAGGCCAGGCAGGCCGACGAGGACATCAGGGCGGGACGGTATCTCGGCCCGCTTCATGGCATTCCCGTCGGCGTCAAGGACTTCTACGACACGGCGAACGTGCGGACTACCGCCGCATTCGAGCCCTTCAGGAACCGGGTGCCCAAACGCGACGCGGAAGCCGTCGCGGCGCTGAAGGACGCGGGCGCGATCGTGGTCGGCAAGACGAACATGCACCAGCTCGGGACGGGGACCACCGGCCTCGAGAGCGCGTTCGGCGCCGTCAGGAATCCCGTCAACGACGCGTACATTCCGGGCGGCTCGTCGTCCGGATCGGCGGCCGCCGTGGCCACCGGCATGTGCTACGCGACGCTCGACACCGACGCCATCGGCTCCTGCCGCCTGCCCGCCGCGTGCTGCGGCGTCGTCGGCTTCAAGTCGACGTTTGGCGCGATCGGCCTGAAGGGGATCCTCGAAGGCGAGAAGACCGACGAGACCATCCTGCGGTTCGCGCACGCCGGCATCACGACGCGGAGCGCCGACGACACGGCCATCATGTTCCAGACGCTGACCGACCTCGAACGGAGAGGCGCACCTGCGGGTGCGGGTGCCTCGGACACCCTGCGGCTCGGCATCGCCGACAACTTCACGGCCGACGCGGAGATCGCCGCGGCGTTCGAGAGCGCGGTCGATCTCGCGCGGTCGATCGGCTATCCGTTCGTCCGTGCCCATGCGCCGTTCGACATGCCGAAGTTCGGCGACCTGCGGACGATCGACGCCGACCGCGCGGCGATCGGCGATCGCGTGTTCAAGGACATCGACGTGCTGGTGCTGCCGACGACGGCGACGACGGTGTTGACCGTCGAGAGCGCGACGGGGAAGCCGCAGGCGCTCTCCGCGGCGAACACGATGTTCGCGAACTACTTCGGGCTGCCCGCCATCAGCGTTCCGTGCGGCGTCGATTCGCGCGGCCTGCCGGTTGGCCTGCAGATCGTGGGGAGGCCGTCCGACGAAACGACCGTTCTCCGGGTCGCGCGCGAGTACCAGAAAGCCGCCCGGTGACGCAACCGATTGAGGCACAATCAGCCGGTTGTGCAGCACGATCGCCCGCATCGACCGCAACACCGCCGGTGGAAACAGGACGTCCGTTCCGACGAACTGGCCGTCATCGCACGACGCCGCGCCGGCGCCGACGCCGAGTCGCTCGTCGGGCTCGCGATTTCCGGCGGCGGCATCCGCAGCGCGACCTTTGCGCTCGGCGTCATGGAAAGCCTGCGGCGCTGCAATGTGCTCCGCCGAATCGACTGCCTTTCGACCGTCTCCGGGGGCGGCTACGTCGGCGCATGGTTGACGGGCAACTGTCATCGCCATCCGGAGTGGCTTGCGCCAGACCCGGACGACACGCAGGACGCATGGCGCGACTCCATCGCCCACCTCCGCCGCTATTCGAACTACCTTTCGCCAACGGTCGGCTTCTTCAGCGCGGACACGTGGTCCATGGCGACCATCTGGCTTCGCAATACGCTGCTCATACAGACGACGGTGGTGCTCGCGCTCGCCGTGGTGTTGACGCTGCCCCGTCCGTTGTTCGAGCTGTTCGAGCATTGGCCGCAGGCCGGCGAGCTTCGCTGGTTGACGATTGCGCTGTTCATCCTCGGCGCCGTCGGCATCGCCGGGAACCAGTGGCGCCTGACGACCGAACGTGAATTGCGATTCCTGCGGGGCGCCTCGTGGGCCAGGGGCCTGACGCTGGCGGCGGCGCTTGCGGCGGTCGCCTGGGTCTACGGCAGGTGGAGAGGGTTCGATCCCTTCGGCACGGCGCCGGTGAGTTACGTGTCCGCGCTGCCGATCGCCGCGCTGCTCGTCGCGGCCGGCTTCTGCCTGCTGCCCGTCGGCGTCCGCCTGATCGCGTCGGTTGAAGACGGCGCAGCGGCGCCCACGCAGATCAACTACGACCAGGGCTGGGTGCAGCGGGTCGTCATCGTGCCGCTGATGACGGCCGGCTTTCTCGTTGCCGCCATCCTGTGGGGAGAAACGACGGGGGTTGCCACCGGCGGCCACCTGACGCACCTCGACACGTACGGGACGGCGTTCACGACGGCGTGGCGCTACTGGCCGTTCCCGCTGTCGGTCGTGTTCGTCTCCATCTGGCTGCTGTCGTTTTTCGCGATTCGGCGAACAGGCTGGCTCGCCGGCGCGCTCTCGCTGCTTCCGCCGCTCGTCGCGGTGCCCGTCCTGCACGGGCTGCTCTGCGCGGTGATGGTGCTGTTCCACGGGTGGAGCGTGCCGGACGCCGGCGCCGGCGCATGGCTGGCGTTCATCTGGGGCCCGCCGCTCGTGTCGCTCTCCTTCGTGCTCACCATCGTCGTCCTCATCGGCATGATGGGCCGGCAGTCCACCGATGCCGTGCGCGAGTGGTGGAGCCGGCTTGGCGCGTGGCTCGGCATCTACGCGACCGGGTGGATGGTGATTGCGATTGCCGCGATGTACGGACCGCGCTGGATTGACTGGGCGGTCGAGAACCACCCGTGGAAATCGGTCGCGGCCAGCGCTGGCTGGATTGCCACGGTGGCTGGCGGGCTGATGGGCGGCAAGTCCGACGCCACGGGCGGCCGCGACGTCAAGAGCACGACCACTCAGGTGAAGGAGGTGCTCGCCGCCGTCGCGCCATTCCTCTTCATCGCGGGCCTGCTGGTGACGGTCGCGTACGTGCTGGACTACGTCGTCCGCGTGAACAGCAGTCAGAACTGGGATGACGTGGCGAACACGCTCACCGGGCTCGCAGTTGCGGCCGCCCATGAGCCGCACCGGCAGTTCCTCAACGTCTCGCTGGCGGTCCTTGGGAGCTCTCTCGCCGCGCTGGCGCTCGTGGCGTGGCGCGTGGACATCAACGAATTCAGCCTGAATGCCTTCTACCGGAATCGCCTGGTCCGCTGCTACCTCGGCGCCACGCGCGCCCCGGGGGAACGGCACCCCCAGAATTTCACCGGCTTCGATCCCACCGACGACATCCTGCTGAAGGATCTCGTGGCCAAGGGGCCGCCGGCAGGCCCTCTCCACATCGTGAACTGCGCGCTGAACCTGGGAGGCTCGAGCGACCTCGCCCTGCACACCCGGCACAGCGCCAGTTTCACGCTGTCGCCGGTGTCGTGCGGGAGCTCGTATGTCTCGCGCGACCAGTCCGGCGCCGGCGCGCCGCTCGGGTACGTCGACACGAGCGCCTACGGCGGACGTTCCGGTGCGCCGACGCTCGGCCAGGCGATTTCGGTGTCCGGTGCGGCGGCGAGCCCCAACATGGGGTATCACACGTCACCGGTGGTGGCCTTTCTGCTCACCGTATTCAATGTCCGCCTTGGCTGGTGGTTTCCCAACCCTCGGACGGATACGAACATCCCCTCGCCGCGGTTCAACCTGCGATACCTCTTTGCCGAGCTGTTCGGAGACGCGAACGACAAGTCACCGTTCCTGATGATCTCGGACGGCGGTCATTTCGAGAACCTCGCGGCCTACGAGCTGATCCGCCGGCGGTGCCGGGTGATCGTGATTAGCGACGCGGAGTGCGACCCGACGCTCACGTTCGAAGGGCTGGGCACGCTCATTCGAGTCTGCGAAGTCGATTTCAACTGCCGCATCACCATCGACGTCGAAAACCTCCGCTTCAAGGGAGACACGACGTGGAGCGCGCAGCGCTTTGCGATCGGCCGCATCGACTACCACGAGGGCCACACCGGGGTGTTGATCTACCTGAAGGCGTCGATGACGGGGCTCGAGGACACGCCGGTGCGGCAGTACAAGTCGTCGCATCCGGCGTTCCCGCACGAGTCGACCGGCGACCAGTTCTACGCCGAGGATCAGTTCGAGAGCTATCGGCGCCTCGGGCAGGAGGTGGCGTACGACGCCTTCGCCTCGAGCGTTGGTGAGCGAGACATGGTCGCCTGGGCGGAGCGCCTGCTGCACCAGCAGGCGGCCGCGGCCCCCTTCGCATCCGCGTGAACGGCCGCGCGTTCGTCCCGATCTTCCTGTGCCTGGCGCTCGCAACCACATGGCTTGGCGCGTCACTCTGGTACGGCGCGCCCGCGCGAACCGCGAGAGGACCGCGCGTCCGTCCGAGCCGGTCGCTCGCGGATACCTTTGCGCAGGTGCTCTGCCGGCCGCCGGCCGACGTCGAAACCGTCGACTGGGACAGCCGGCCGTTCGACAGCACCTCGCTGACGCAGGCGCTGGCGTCGAAGGACGAAGCGCGGCACGTCCGGGAGATCCGGGCCCTCTATGTCGATCTGCTGCGCCGCGCTGCCGGTCCTGCCGACTGCGGTCGGATCCGGCAGTGGGTCGATCGCGGGCTCCCGGTTGACGAGGCGAGACGCGAGCTTGCGACCCTGCCGGAGGCGCGCCGCGTCGCGCAGGTGCGCCGGGTCTTCGTCGAGACCGCCGGCCGCGATCCACGCGAGTGGGACGATCCCGCGCTGCGCCGCTGGGTGGACAGCCCGTACACGCTCGCGGAGATCAGGAGCCGCCTCGTCGCGCAGCGGCCGCTCGTCGGCGTCCACTACTTCGCCTGGTATCAGCTCGTGTCCGCCGGCTGGCGCAACGACTTGACGACGGTGCCGGCCGATTCGCCGAAGCCGGCGATCGGGCGCTATGAATCGAGCGATACCGACGCCATCGCGGCGCACATCAGGCAGATCGAGGATGCCGGGTTCGACTTCGCCATCGTGCACGTCATCGCCGGCTTTCCCCGCACGTGGATGAACGCCCGCACGTTCGTCGACCGCCTGTCGGGCCACCGGCTGAAGGCGGCGATTCTCCTGGACGGGTTGTATGCGGAAGGTGCGGCCGCGAAGGCGATGTGGGTGCGGCAGGCGAGCGACGAATTCGCCGGCGACCGCCACTACCTGCGGATCGACGGCGAGCCGCTCGTGATGCTGTTCTCCGCGCCGATCGACTTCGACGTGCCCGGCGTGGCGCTGCGCAACGTGTACTGGACCGATCGCTACGACCCGGGCCGCAACACCTTCAACCCGAGCCGTCGTCTCGAGCCGCGCGACTGGCCGTTCTGGGCGCCGACGCCGCAGCCGCTCGTCAACGGCGTCGTGCCGGTCGTGCCCGGCTACACGGACGCGCCCCTCGGCCGATCGCGGACGATGGTGCACCCGCGCGACAACGGGCGGATGTACCGGGAGCAGTGGCAGCGCGCGCTGGCGCTGCACCCGGAGCTGATCCTGGTGTACAGCTGGAACGAATACTTCGAGCAGACGGCCATCGAGCCGACCGACGCGTGGGGGGACCAATACGTGCGGATGAGCGCCTGCTTCATCGCGCACGCGCATCGCGGCACGACCGGCAGCTGTTAGCCATATGCACATTCGCATCGATCGCGCGCACGAGCGTGACGTCCCGCTGATCCTCGAGTTGATCGGCGGCCTCGCGGAGTACGAGCGGCTCGCGGACCAGGTCGTCGCGACGGCAGCCGGCGTGCGGGACGCGCTCTTCGGCGCGCACCCGGCGGCGGAGGTCCTCATCGCGTACGCCGACGATCGGCCCGCCGGCTTCGCGGTGTTCTTCCACAACTTCTCGACGTTCCTCGGCCGCCGCGGCCTCTATCTCGAGGATCTGTTCGTCAAGCCCGAGTTCCGGCGGCTCGGCATCGGCCGGGAGCTGCTCACGGCGCTCGCGCGCATCGCCGTCGAGCGCGGCTGCGGGCGATTCGAATGGTCGGTGCTCGACTGGAATGCGCCGGCGATCGAGTTCTACAAACGGCTCGGCGCGCAGCCGCTCGACGACTGGACGACCTTCAGGGTGACCGGCGACGCGTTGAGGCAGCTCGCCGGATCCGCGCCGCAAGGGCCGACCTGAAGGTCGGCCCCTACGGCCAGCTGCCCACTGCCAGCTGCCCGCTGCCAGCTGCCCGCTGCCAGCTGCCAGCTGCCCGCTGCCAGCTGCCCGCTGCCAGCTGCCAGCTACTCCGGCCGGCGGAACAGTCCGAGATACACGGCCTTGCCGAGCACGTGCCCCTGCATCGCGGCGAGCACTTTCGCGCGCGTGTCGAACGGATCGCTGGCGTTGGCGGGAACGTCCAGCTTCGTGTCGAGCGCGAAGACCTCGAACACGTAGTGGTGGAACGGACCATTGGCCGCCGCGCCGGGGCCTCGGTAAATGCCGTTGCCGGTCGCGCTCGTCTGATGGCTGCCGTCCTTCAGCTCCGGACCGTTCGGCACCCCTTCCGGCAGCGCCGTCGTCGTCGCGGGCATGTTCCAGACGAGCCAGTGGAGTTGATCCTCGGTCGTCCTGTTGCGCGCCCCTTCCATGTCGTGCATGTGGAGCACGAAGCTCTGCGTGGCCGGCGGCGCGTTGACCCACGCGAGCTGCGGCGAGAGCTGCTCGCCGGCCTGCGTGAAGCGCGGCGGAATCAGGCCGCCGTCGATGAAGGACTGCGACATCAGGCGCATGGGCGCGGCCGCCGGCTGACCGCCTCCGCCACCGCGCTGGCCTCCGCCACGCTGCCCGCCACCCGCGGCTCCCTGCTGCGCGGCCAGCGCCGCGACCGTGATCGAAATGGCGAACGCCGTCGCGGTCATTCGTGAAACTCGCATGATCTGCTCCTCTACGGCGGGTCCTTCACGCGGCGGCGGGTCCGCGACGCCATGGCTTCAGTAGGCGTCGCGGAACCCGCCCCACTTCGCTGCCAAGGCGGACCTGAAGGTCCGCCTCTACGTCTGCCCACTGCCCACTGCCCACTGCCCACTGCCCACTATGCACGCATCGCGCGCTCGTGCAGCGACTTCAACGCCTGCCAGCCCGCGGCGACCGCGCCTTCCTGCCAGTCGGGCTCCGAGAAGGGCGCGGTGGCGGCGCATCCGATCAGGACGCGATTCTCGACGCGCGAGAGCTGCTCGCGGCGCGCGACCGCCGCGCCGGTGGCGTACCCGCCCTCGCTGTACTTGACGCGCTTCCACCAGACGGCGTACGCGCTCTCGAGCTCCTGGCGGACCTGCGGATGCACCTTGCTCGCATGCGCCAGCACGTGCTCGACGCGCGCCTTGACCGGCTGGTTGATGAGATCGCCGACGCCGGCGTTCGAGTACAGGCCGAGCAGCACGCCCTTCCGGGAAAAATAGTCGCTCGACGGATACGAAAATTCGCCGAGCGGCAGGTTCGAATAGAGGTGGCCGCCGAAGATCTGGTCGTCCTCCTCCCAGAAGCGGCGCTTCATCGCGAGCCCCAGCTTGGCGCTGTCGCTGTAGGTGGTGGCGCGGACGGCCTGCATCATCTCCGACGAGAGATTGATGTCCACCCTGCCCAGCACCGACAGCGGCATACACGAGACGAGGTAGTCGGCGGTGACGCGCGTGTTCTTTCCGCTCTTCGTGTCGAGATAGATCACCTCGACGTCCGATCCGGTCTGGTGGACCGACTGGACCTCGGCATTGAAGGTGATGCGGTTGCCGCCGATGGCACGCTGAAACGCCTTCGGAATCTGGTCCATGCCGCCGACCGGGTGGAACATCGGCGCCGCGGTGGTGCCGTCGCTCGCGGGAATGGATCGCATCCGGTTGCCGAAGCCGGCGCGGAGCAGCTCCGCGAGGCCGTACGGATTGCCGGGGCCGCGGTTCGCGAACGCCGTGTACCGGCGATCGGACGTGTCGAGGTACCCCTGGCTGACGAGGAAGCTGACGAACCGCTGCGTGTCCTCGGCGGTCAGCGGCAGATCGAGCTGACGCTGATCGATCGCCTTGGCGAGCAGCTCGTTCGTGTGGCCGATCAGATCGGCCTTGACCTCGCGCAGGCGGACGCGCCGGTTCGACAGCTCTCCGGCGGCCGCGCCCTCGTAGTAGAAGTACGACGCGTCGGATTCGTTCAGGAAGATCTGCATGGGAACACCAAGCTCCCTGCAGTAGTTCAGCACGCCGGTATGCGAGTAGGGGATGCGCCACGGGCCGACGTTCAGGTGCTGCCCCTCGTCGAACGTGCAGACCTGCCGCTCGCCGTCGATCTCGGTGTGCTCGGAGCCGCGGCGGACCGTCCAGTTGATGCCGCCGACGCGGTCGCGCGCCTCGAGCACCCGGAAGTCGTAGCCAAGCTTGCCGAGCTCGTAGGCGACGACGAGGCCGGAGATGCCGGCGCCGAGCACGAGCACCTTCGCGTTCGGCGGACGGCCGGTGAGCGTGGGCCGCGGCCCCGCCTGCCCGGCCATCAGGTCCCACGAGGTCATCGCCGTCATGACGAGCGACGACCCGCCGACAGCGCCGAGTTGCCCGAGGAAGCGCCGCCGGGTCAGACCGGTCGCACCTCGAACCTTTCGCACGTGGAACCTGCCTACGGTGTGATCGGCTCGATGCGCGTGAGCGTGTTGCCGTGCTGATCGCCCAGCCAGAGGCTGGAGAGCGCGCCGGACTTCTGCACCTCCACGTGACGGACGTTGGTGTGGCCCGGCAGCAGGTACTCCGTGAATTCGCCGGTCGCGACGTTCAGCCGCACGGCGCGGTCGCTGTCCATGCCCGCCGTCCACGCATAGGTGCGGTCGTCGTACTGCGCGTCGTACGGGCGCGTCCACTCGGTCGGCACTGTCCACTCGGTGAACTTCAGCGTCTTCGTGTCGAACATCGCGAGGCGGTTGCCGTTGAACACGCCGCACCAGATGCGCTCCTGGGAATCCATGTGCCCGCGCCGGCAGCCCGCGCCCTTGGTGGGGAAGTCGTACCACGTGGTCTGCAGCGTCCTGGCGTCGGTCTTCCACAACTTGTCGTTCGTCATCTGCATGCCCCACGCGTTGTTCTTCGAGTCGGCAATCACGTCGTAGGCGCGCGCCGAGGGGCTGCCCTGCGGATACGTGATTTGCGTCCACTTGTTCTTCGCGAGATCCACGCGCCAGGTGCCGCCCGATTCGCCGGTGTCGAACGCGACGTTGAACCACAGCTGGCCGTCCACGTCCATGTGCGCCGGATCGATCATCGTCAGGTGCGCGTCGCCCCACGTCGCCTCCGGCTGGGGAAGCTGGAACGTCTCCATCTTGCCGGTCTTCGGATCGAGCCGCGCGATCTGCAGCTGCGACATGTTGCCGTAGTAGACGCGCCCCTGTTTGTCGAGGTCGATCTGCAGGCCGCCCTGCGCGATTTGTCCGGGACGACGGATCGGCACCGAGTACTCGACGACCTTACCCGTCTTCACATCGAGCTTGCCGAAGTACTGCGAATTGAAATCGGAGTACCAGGCGTTCCCGTCCGCGTCGAAGGCGACGTCGTGCGGCGAGGCGTCGGGGCGCGGCAGGTCGTACACGGTGTAGATCACCTGTGTGGCTTTCCCCTTTGGCCGCGGCAGCGTCTTGAGCGGGAACTGGAAGGTGTCGGTCGCGCTCAGGTTGATCGAGCTGAGATAGCGGCCAGCGGTCGTCGGCTCGGTGATTGCCGGCAGCGGCCCTTCCTGCGGACGGTAGTAGGGATGCATCGGCGAGGAATTGTTCGTGTGCCGCGGCATGCGCGCGGCGACGATCGACATCTCGAGGGGCTCGAAGTGCGAGAAGAACACACGCTGCAGCGCGTGGCAGTTGACGCATCCGCCGAGCGACGCCCGCTGGGCGGTCGTGCCCGGCGCGCTCATGATCAGCTCGGCGTTGGTCATCTGCTCCGCGACCTTCGTCGGCCGCGCGATCTTCGTCAGCGGCAGATCGAGCCGCGCGGGTTCGCTCTTGAGATCGACGGAGGTCGCGGGCAGCTCGTAGCCGACGGCGCGGATGCTGACGGCGTAGTGGCCCGGCTCCATCCGGTCGCGCGGAAAGCTGTACTGCCCCTGCGCGTTGCTGACGACCCAGGTGCTGATGGTGGAGCCGGCCCGTTTCGCGCCGACGAGCACCCCCTCCATCGCGCCGTCCGCCTGCGAGCTGACCGTGCCCGTCAGCGCCGCCGCAGCGTTCCCTTCCGCCAGCATGACCCGGGCGAACGTGACACCAAGCAGGGCCGTTCCCAGGAGCAGCATTGCGAGCAGTTTCGCCTTCGTCATGACCTCTCCTTTTGCGGCCTAAAGCATGGTCCCACTGGCGTGTTCGCGCAACGGTTTTCGGTGATATCTTTCCGCCGGCCCCATGCACCTGCGAACCGCGGCCGTCGTGCTGCTGCTGGCCATGCTGGCCATCCGGCCGGCGCCCGCCCAGGAGAACTCGCCGATCGACCTGACCGGCACGTGGCGCTGGATCAACCACGAGGACGAGCGCGACCGCAACCCGGGTGCGTTTCCGGGTGACTACCGCGGCCTCCCGCTGAACGACGCCGCCCGCATGCGGGCCGACACCTACGACGAAGAGGTCAACTCGACGTCATCGCTGCTCCAGTGCAGGCCGCGCACGCCGGGGTATCAGCCCAAGGGGCTCGACCCGATGCGGATCGACAAGGTGATCGATCCGCTGACCCGGCAGATGATCGCGTATCGGATGTCGTACGAGAAGACGGCCGGCGACCGCGTGATCTGGGTCGACGGCCGCCCGTCGCCGTCGCCATACGCGCTCCATTCCTGGGAGGGCTTCTCGAGCGGCAGGTTTCGCGGCGACACGCTCGAGATCACGACGACGCACCTCAAGGAGAGCTACGTTCGGCGCAACGGCGTCGCCACCAGTTTCCGGGCGACCGTGATCGAGCACATGTCGCTCGAGGAACCGTACCTCGAGGTGACGTTCACGGTGATCGATCCGGACTACCTGACCGAGCCGCTGGTGCGCAGCGCGACCTACATGCGGGCGCCCACGCTGCAGCTGCCGCCGTACCCGTGTCAGCCGGAGGACAATCAGTTCGGGGAGAAGTACCGCGTCCCGCACTATCTGCCGGGCGAGAACCCGTATCTCACCGAGTCGGCCTTCAAGTACAAGACGCCTCAGGAGGGCGTGAGAGGCGGCGCCGACACGCTGTATCCGGAATGGCGCGCCCGCGGCGCATCGCTTCAACCTCCAGCGGCGCAAGCGACCATCAAGCCTTCGTACAGCGACGCGTCCACGCACATCGCCGAGCGCGCCGACGCTGAGCGCCCGCGCGCTCCCGCGTACGACAAGGTCGAGCCGCTGCACGTGGCCGGCAACGTCTATCTCATCGCCGGCGCCGGCGGCAACATCGTCGTGTCGGCGGGCGGCGACGGGATGGTGATGGTCGATTCGGGCGTCGCCGCGGCCAGCGATCGCGTGCTGGACGCCGTGCGCCAGATTCACCAGGCGCTCCGGCCGCCGGACGTGCCCGACTCGGCGTCCCCCTTCGGCAACACGTGGCAGGCGACGCATGCGTTTGCCGACCCGGTGATCCGGATGATCATCAACACCAGCGGCAACCCGGATCACGTCGGGGGGAACGCCGGCATCAGGAAGTCGCCGCTGTTCCGTCTCCTCGGCTACAGGGATCCATCGCTGAGCCTGCAGGTGCTCGCGCACGCGGCGGTTCAGCGCCGGATGATCGAATCGAAGGCCCCGGAGCCGCTCGTCCCGACCGACACGTACTTATCCGAGACGTACACGCTCTACCGCTTCTTCAACAACCAGGCGGTCCAGCTCTTTCATATGCCGCGCGCCGTGACCGACGGCGACAGCGTCGTCTGGTTCCGCCGCTCGGACGCCATTGCCGCGGGTGATGTCTACAACAGCGACATCTATCCGCCCATCGACGTGGACAAGGGCGGCAGCATCAACGGGGAAATCGACGCGCTCAACAAGCTGATCGAGATGAGCGTCACCGAGTTCATGGCGCAGGGCGGGACGATGATCGTCCCGGGTCATGGATGGATCAGCGACGCAGCCGACGTCGGCAACTACCGCGACATGCTGATGGTCATCCGCGATCGCGTCCAGGCGATGGTCGACAAGGGGTTGACGCTCGCGCAGGTGAAGGCCGCGAAGCCGACGATGGATTTCGACCCGGAGTACGGCAGGGAACCGGGTGTGACGTCGCGTTTCGTCGAAGCGGTCTACCGGAGTCTCGAAAGGAAAAAGTAAACCATGAAGGCGTCGTCTCTCATCGTCGCGGCGGTCATCATACTGATCGGCGTTCCCCTTCGCGCACATCACTCTTTCGGCGGCACCTACGACGTGAGCAGGACGATCACCGTGAAAGGCAAGATGGTGCAGGTGACGCTGCGCGCGCCGCATTCGTTCCTGTACGTCGAGGTTGCCGATCCGGACGGCACGACGAAGCAGTGGGTGATCGAGGGGGCGACGGCCGCGCAGTTCGCGCGGCAGGGCATCGACAAGGATGCGTTCAGGATCGGCGACCCGGTCGAGGTCATCGTCAACCCATCGCGCAGCCCGAACAGCACGCACGGCCGC
>DASQAX010000148.1:0-8423 GCA_035635535.1 Vicinamibacterales bacterium
ACGCCTGACTCGGTGGTTCGGGGTTCGGCGTTCGGGGGTGCGGGGTTAAACGTTCGCGGGTGCGTGGTTCAGCGCGTCACATTGACCGGTTTCAACTCGGGCTGCGTGCCGTCCGCAACGGGATACTGATCGACGTTCAGCATCATCGAGACGATGTTGTACCAGCCGGTCACCGCGATGATGTCGACGATGCCGCGCTCGCCGAATACGCTTTTCGCGCTAGTGAACGTCGCGTCGCTGACCTGCTTGGTGTTCAACAGTTCCGACACGAACGTGTAGAGCGCCTCCTCATCCTTTTGCATCCCGGTCGGCCGCCGGCCTGCCGCAATGGCATCGCAAATCGCCGGGCTCAGGCCCGCCTGCAGCGCCGAGCGATGGTGCGCCTGCCATTCGTACTGCGCCGTCCAGTGGCGCGCCGTGACGAGGATGGCGAGCTCGTACAGCCGCTGCGGCAGCGACGACTTGAATCGCGCGGCCCCGCCGAACTCCTGACCGAGATCGCCAATCTCGGGGCTGCGGAGGAGCACGTTGAACGGGCCGTTGACCCCGCCGCGCGGCCCGGCGATCAGATGCTCGACCATCGTCTTCTGCGCGGGGGTCATCTCGTCGTAGGTAAGCGGCTTGAACCGGTTGCCCCGCAGCTTGATGCTGCGCGGATCCGGACGCTGCTGCGCGGGTGGCGCCTGGGCAACGACGGTTCCCACCAACGCAAACGCGACGGCACAGACAACGAGCGGTCGAATCATGGCGCCTCCAGTGCGCGCATGATACCGCCGGCGGCTAGTCGAGCGCTTTGACTTTTTCGTCCAGGAAACGTGCCCAGTTCGTGCGCGATTCGGCGGGCAGCTCCAGCAGCAGCTTCTTCAAGTCGCCGTCGCGCGGCTTGACGTAGAACTGGTAGGCGTAGCGCTCGCGAAGCGGCGCGTCGGCCGGCAGCGTCGCGCCGTGCGCCGCCTTCGAATTGACGAACGCCAGCAGCGTGTTCGGCCGGAAGGGCACCGTGCGCGCCAGCTCCACCGGCAGCCCTTCGTCCCCGGGATAGAACTTCCCCGTCGTGCTGGACGTGAAGGGCCTGCCGACCCGGAACAGCTGCGTGCCGTACGCCTCGCTGTCGCCGGGGCGCGCGAAGTAGACGAGCCCGGTGATCACGACGCGCTTGGGGTCGAGATGCGGCTTGAGGTGATAGCCGGGCCGCCGCAGGTGCAGCCGCCCCGCAAAGCCGCGGTGCGGAATCGCGGCCGCGCGCTCCGCGAAATCGCCGCCCGCCGTCTCCGCGTAGTGCTCCACGACGGCGGCGTGAAACCGATGATGCAGCGCGGGCGCGAGCACGCCCGCGACGACGTCCTCGTCGAAGAAGCGCCAGACGCGCTGCGTGAACGGCGGCGCGCCCGCGAGATGCTCGTCGAGATGAAAGTCCTGCTTGACCGGATCGCGCGACGGAAACAGCTCCGCGGGCGGGATCGCCGCGTTGACGAGCTCGTAGAAGCCGGCCGGAAGAATGTTCTCGATGACCGCGTGGGTGGTCGGATCGGTGCACACGGTCGCGCGCTCGACCGCGGCGAGGATGTGGGCGCGAATCGGCTCGAGTGACAGCCGCGTGTCGAGCGTCGCCAGCAACGGCTCCCGGCTCTGCGCCCACTCCTTGACGACCAGCGCCTGGTGCGCGCGGCGAAGCTCGGCGAGCTCGGCCTGCACGTGCGAGAGATCGCGCTGCAGCGTCTTGACCGACGAATCGAGATCCTTCGACCAGGCCTTCCGGAACTCGGGAAGCAGCGCCGTTTTCAGGCGTGCATAGACGTACCCGAACACGTTTGGCAGCTTATCATGCCGGAAAAGGCGGACCTGAAGGTCCGCCTCTACGTTCGCCGCCGACCTACGTTCGCCGCCGACCGGCGGACGCTCTCAGCTCACGACGCGAAACGCGACGAGTTCTTTCGCGGTTTCGCCCGTCGCGCCCTTCGTCGTGATTTCAATCACGTACTCGCCGGGCGGGATCGTGGCAAGGCTCATGTCGATTTGATGCGTGCCGCCAGCCGCCGCGGCCGTGACCGGCACGTCGGTGAACTTCTGCCCGTTGTTGTTGAGGAGCGCCGCTGTCGGCACCGGCACCTCGTTGCCCGGGCCGTAGCTGTCGAACCGGATCAGCAGCCGCATGGTCCGCGAGAACTCGCGGTTGGCCGGCGGCACCGCCGCGGCGTTGCCCGCAATCGCCTGGAGCTCGCGCGGCGTGCGCACCGCGTAGACGCGCGGCGTGCTGATGGCCGGGCGCGCGGCCGTCAGGTCGGGAATCGTGATGTTGCGGATTTCCTGGTCGAGCACGCCGCCGCCGGCGCCCTCGACCGTCATGCGCAGCTCGAGTTTTCCAGGCGGCGCCTCGAAGGTGAGCGACTGCGGCGCGGCCGCGGTGGCCGCGGCCGTCGACGCCGGCAGCGACGCGCTGGCGCCCGTCGCCTGCGGGTTCGCGCTCGCCAGCTGCGGTGTATCGGGCGTGCGGCCGCGATAGACCAGATCGCCCTTATCGGTCGCCGCAATCAGCGACACCCGGCCAGGCGCGGGATCGGCGCGGAGATTTCCCACCGGCGTCTTCGGCAGCGGCTCCCAGACGAGCGTGACCTTCGTCTTGCCGTTCTCGCCGCGCTGCGTGCCGAGCCACGTGCGCACGTACTTGCCGGCCTGCACCGGCACCGCGATCGACGACAGCGCCTGCATCACCGGCTTGGCGGCATCGGGAACGCCCGGGCCCGTTGCCTTCTCCGCTTTCTTCACATCCTCGGGCGTCGCGGCCCAGTACCCGCGCCGCGCGCGCACCTGCAACCCGCGGCGCTTCGCCGCGGCGGACAACTGCACCTTGATCGGATGGAACTTGCCGTCGATCGGCGCCTGCGCGGACGTGTAGCCGATCAGGTAATACGCCGTCGAGTCCTGCATCGCCAGCTGGAGCCCCTTCGCCAGGTCGTTCCGGCCGACGATGGCGCGGCCGTCGGTTTCCTCGGCGATCGAGCGCAGCGTGTTGGTCGAGGCCGTCAGCATGTCCTGGTCCTGCCGCGGGCCGACGTTCTCGTCGATGTCGAACTCGTTGGTGGCGAGGCCGCGAGGATCGACGGTGTAGATCGCGGTGTTGTTCCGCGTCGCGGCGATGAAGACGTCCCTCAGCTGCGAGTAGAGGTCGGCGGTCGAAAACGCCTGCGCGGTCTGCTCGCGCGGATCGTTCTCGCCGGCGAACGGGTTGAACGCGTTCGGGTTGCCCACCTTCGGCATCGACGCGTCGGCGCTCCGCAGCTGCGGCGGCAGCATCGCCTGCAGCCCCTCGCTGACGTAGATGATCGACTTGCGCCCGTCGCGGATCGATCCCAGGCGGACCGACAGCCCGCGCAGCGCCGTCATCACGACCTGGTTGCGAATCTCCTCGACGACCTCGGTCGGCGCGCGCTGGTACTGCTCCTCGAACAGGTTCCGCGGCTCGTACTTGTACTTGCGGCCCTCGAAGTGCTGGATGGCGTTGATGATCTTCGCGTGGTTGCGCGTGAAGTCGATGTCGGTGACCGGCGTCAGCGGGTACATCACCGCGACGAGGTCGAGCGGTCGCATCTGGTTCTGGATGAACTCGCTGAGCGGCTGGCGCACCGCGAGCGAGCTGCCGAGACGCGTGTGGTAGTCGTCGAGGAAGATGACGAAGACGCGCGTGTCGTCGCGCGCCGCCTCCCGCTCCTCGTCGTCGCGGTTGCGAATCTCCTGCGGCGGCGGCTCGCCCGGCTTCGGGTTGCCGTCGACCTTGATGAAGCGGAACTGCTCGATCTTCTGCGGCTTGTTGTCCTCGAAGACGTCGAAGTCCGACTGCTTCAGGTCGGTCGCGGGCTGCCCCTTCGAATCGGAGACATAGGCGTCGACCGTGACGAAGTTGATGCCCGCGCGGAACGTCAGCTCGGTCTGGTCCGCCGGCTGTTGCTGGCCCGCGGCCGGCTGGGAGCTGGGCTGCTGGGAGCCGGTCTGCTGGGCGCGCACCGCCAGGCTGCCCATGATGGCGAGGACCACGGCCACAAGAAACGCGGCAGATCGGCGCATTGCAGTCATGATAATCCTGAACGTTGATCCTCTAGTAAATTAACGTTTTGGACGTATGCAGCAAACAGAAAGCTTTTCGACACCCCTGACACAGCTCAGCCAGGACGAAACGCTGTTTCGCGACAGCGTGTACGAGTTTGCGGACCGGGAAATCCGGCCGCTCGTCCGCGAGATGGACGAGCACGCAAAGATCCCGCCGCAGCTGGTCGCAAGCCTGTTCGACCTCGGGGTGATGGGGATTGAAGTCCCCGACGCCCACGGCGGTGCCGGCGGCACCTTTTTTCACTCCGTGTTGGCCGTCGAAGCACTGTCGAGGGTCGATCCGTCTATCGGCGTGATGGTCGATGTCCAGAACACCCTCGTCATCAACGCGCTCGTGCGGTGGGCCACCGACGGGCAGAAGGCCGCCTACCTGCCGAAGCTCGCCGCCGATACGGTCGGCGCGTACGCGCTGTCGGAATCGGCCTCGGGCAGCGACGCGTTTGCGATGGGCGCGCGCGCGACCGAGCGCGGCGACGGCTTCATCCTGAACGGCCGCAAGCTCTGGATCACCAACGCCAACGAAGCCGGCCTCTTCATCGTCTTTGCGAACGTCAACCCCGAGGCGGGCTATCGGGGCATCACCGCGTTTCTCGTCGAGCGCGGCTTTCCGGGCTTCAGCGTCGGCAAGAAGGAGGACAAGCTGGGCATCCGCGCGAGCAGCACGTGCGAGCTGCTGCTCGAGGACTGCCACGTCCCGCGCGCGAACGTGCTCGGCGAGGTCGGCAAGGGGTACAAGGTCGCCATCGAGACGCTGAACGAGGGGCGCATCGGCATCGGCGCGCAGATGGTCGGCCTGGCGCAGGGCGCCCTCGACGCGACGATCCGCTACACGAAGGAGCGCAAGCAGTTCGGTAAGGCGATTGCCGACTTCCAGGCCGTCCAGTTCCAGATCGCGCGGGCGGCGACCGAGGTCGAAGCGGGGCGGCTGATGGTCTACAACGCGGCGCGGCTGCGCGACGCGGGCCAGCCGTTCCTGAAGGAAGCGGCGATGTGCAAGATCTTCTCGTCGGAGGTCGCCGAGCGCGTCAGCTCGCTCGCCGTGAACCTGTTCGGCGGCTACGGCTTCGTGAAGGACTACCCGGTGGAGAAATTCTTTCGCGACGCAAAGATCGGTCAGATCTACGAAGGCACCTCGAACCTGCAGCTGCAGACCATCGCGAAACAGATTCTGGGATAGCTGGCAGCAGGCAGCTGGCAGCTGGCAGTGAAACGTTCTTACTGCCCACTGCCCACTGCCCACTGCCCACTGCCCACTGCCCACTGCCCGCTGCCTGCTGCCTGCTGCCCGCTGCCCGCTGCCCGCTGCCCGCTGACTTACTGCCCGCTGCCCGCTGCCCGCTGCCTGCTGACCCGCGGCAGCGCCGCGTCGCCGACCGATTCACGCAGCGCCTCCGTACGGCCGGCGAACAGCTCAATCGCGCGCACGTCCTGCGTGAGCCGCTCGACCACGTGCCCGCGGCGGAAGCTGTCGACGCCGACGACCTGCGTCGCGCGCGCGACCGCGGCCTGGGCCGCGCTCGTCGCCGCCAGCTTCGCCATCGACCCGTCGGCGAGCGACACCTGCTCGCCCCTGGCGGCGGCCTGCCACGTGAGCATGCGCGCCGCCTCGAGCTCGGTCGCCGTGTCGGCGAGCAGCCCCTGCACCGTCTGCTCGCCGCCGGCGCCATGCTCGCGATGCACGACGGCCATCGACTCGCGAAGCGCGCGGCTGCCGATCCCGAGCGCGACCGATGCGATGAGCGTCCGGGCGCGCGCCATGATGCTCGTCGGCTCCGCGGCCGCCATGCACGGCGTGCCCGCGAACATGACGTAGGCCCAGACAAAGCCGCGCAGCGCCGACGTGCGTGCCTCGGTCACCTGCACGCCATGGCCGTCGAGGGCGACCGCGCATGCGGTCACCTGCGATCCCTGTCGCGCGCCGACGACCGCCAGGCCGTGCTCGGTGATGGGACCGACCCACGCCGCGCGGCCGCTCACACGGCCGTTCTCGATCATCGGGACGTCCTCAGACGACAGGGCAAGGGCCCCAACAATCTCACCGCGCGCCAGCGCCGTCATCCATCCTTCGATCGGTGAGCTTCCGCCGTCAGCGCTCTGGCTGTGAGGAAATGCGAGGAGCGTGGTCGTGTGGAGGGCGAGCGTCATCCCCGCAGCGGCCGATTCGGACGCCAGCGCCTCGACGGCGAGCGATACGGCGATCAGATCGGCGCGCGGATCGATCAACCCGAGGCGCGCCGCCCCCGTGATGACGTCGCCGGCCGCGGCATCCTCGGCCAGTTCCCGCCCGAGCGCCTGCGCCTTGCCGCGCCAGGCGCGCTGGACGTCGGTGCACTCGAAATTCATGTCGGCACACTATCACGAGGCTCGCGGGGCGAATCGGTTACGACTATCATGCGCGGACGCGCCGAACCGCTCGCGTCGACTCTCGCGACGCACCCCTACGTGCGCGTTGGAACACCGGGGCTCCTGAGGAATCGGTTCTACGAGTTGCCGGAACGGGCGATGGTTCGCTCGCGCAACGGCGCGGGCATCGACCAGAAGCTCGCAGTTGTGCAATGATCGGCGGATGCGCCGGCCCTCGCGAACGGACTATCGGAACGGGGATCACGTCTGCACGCTGTTCGCGTCGCGCGGCGAGCAAATCGGCGCTGCCGTCGAATTCATCCGCGGCGGCCTCGCGCGCGGCGAGCGCTGCCTCTACATCTGCTGCGAGCAGACGCCGGAGGAGTTCCGCGAGGAATTGCGGCGCGCGGGCATCGACGCGGATGCCGAGGAGGCGCGAAACGCTCTCGAGGTGATCACCAAGGCGGAGGGGCATCTCAAGGGCGGCGCCTTCGACGCGGCGCGGATGATCGAGATGCTCGCGGCCTCGTTGTCGGATGCGCTGGCCACGGGCTTCACGGGCCTGCGCGGCGCGGGCGACATGACCTGGCTGCTCGATCAGGCGCCGGGCTCGCACGAACTGCTCGCCTACGAGGCGCTGCTCAACTACTTCTGCGCGAATCGCCCCGTCGTCCTGCTCTGTCAGTACAGCCGCGCGAAGCTGTCTCCGAAGATCCTCGAAAGCTGCCTGGCGACGCACCCGCGCGTGCGCGTGGAGGCGCCGCGACTGCTCAGGAACCCGTTCTACGAGGAGCCCGAGCACGCGATGATCCGATCGCGCGACGGCGCGCGCATCCACGACAAGCTCGCGCAGATCGACGCGCTGTCCGCTGCGTCGTAATTTTTCGTCCTCGGCTGAGCTAGCTTCGCCGCGGGTCGGTCCTATAATCCCGCGCATGGATCGAGCTCCCCGCATCGTCTATCAGCAGGGCGATCACGTCTGCACGCTCTTCAGCTCGCGCGAGGAACAGCTGCGCGCCGCCATCGACTACATTCGCGGCGGGCTGTCGCGCGGCGAGCGCTGTCTCTGTTTCTGCGGCGAACAGACCCCGGACGAATTCCGCGCGGAGCTGCGCGCGGCCGGCATCGACGCCGATGCCGAAGTCAGGCGCGGCGCATTGGTCCTGATCACGAAGCGGGAGGGCCATCTCAGAGGAGGGTCGTTCAAGGCGTCGCGGATGATCGACGTGCTGAACGGCGCCGTGTCCGACGCGCTCAAGGCGGGCTTCGCCGGGCTGTGCGTGGCAGGCGACATGACCTGGCTGCTCGACGGGGCGCCGGGCTCGCACGAGATCGTGGAGTACGAAGCGCTGCTGAACCACTTCTATTCCAGCAGGCAGGCGCTCGGCCTCTGCCAGTACAACCGCAACCGCCTTCCGGCGAAAATCCTCGACACCTGCCTGGCGACCCACCGCCACATCCGCGTGGAAGGACCGATGATCCTCGAGAATCCCTTCTACGAGCTGCCGGAAGACGCGATGACGATCCCGCGCGACGGCGACGGCGTCACGGAGAAGATTACGCAGATCGACGGGTGGCGCGTCTCACCGAGCGTCGCCTAACTTCGCGAAGATCGGCTTGAGCCTCGCCGCGCTCTGCTGCAGGTCCTCCGGCAGCACGCGCGTCGTGCCGATGACCGTCATGAAGTTCGTGTCGCCGTTCCACCGCGGCACGAGATGCGCGTGCACGTGTTCGAGGACGCCCGCGCCGGCGGGCTTGCCGAGGTTCACGCCGACGTTGATCCCGTGCGGTGAGTAGGCCTCGACGAGCGCCTTCTCGCTGAGCGCCTGCAGGTCCGCCATCTCGTGGAGCTCTTCGGACGTCAGCGACGCGAGCGAACCCGTGTGCCGGTAGGGCACGACCATCAGGTGGCCGTTGTTGTACGGATAGAGATTGAGGATGACGTAGCAGGTCTTGTGTTCGTAGACGATGAGGGA
>DASQAX010000149.1:0-3125 GCA_035635535.1 Vicinamibacterales bacterium
CGCGCCGATCATCCCAATCAGCTCACGGCGCTCGACCTTGTCAAGCTGCTGCTCGAGCGGGGAGCCGATCCGAACAAGCCGTTCGTCGGCCAGATCCACAACACTGCGCTGTGCTGCAGCGAAGAGCAAAACGCGTCGCCGTTCTTCCGCGCGGCGATCGCGTCCGACGTTGAAGTGCTCAAGCTGATGATCAAGCACGGGGCACAACTCGAGTGGAGTCCCACGGACATCAAGAAGAAGGAAAAGGCTGATGACGGTGCCGCCCAGGGGGGCCGTGGCGCCAACGCCAATGTCGGCAAGACGCCGGCGATGCTGGCGATGGTGGGCGGCCGTGGCGCCCCGTTTGCCGCCGGGCCCGGATTTGAACGATTAATCGCTCCGCCGTTCCGCGAGCCCGCGAACCGCGACCCGGGCGAAGCGCTCAAGGTGCTGCTCGATGCCGGAGCCAATCCGAACGCAAAGACAGCCGAAGGTGCGACGCTGCTCCATCAGGCCGTGACCGCGCGCCGCACCGACATCATCCGCGCTCTGGTAGCCGCCGGCGCCAAGCTCGACGCCGTCAACAAGGACAATCTGACGCCGCTGCTGCTGGCCGAGAAGCCGGAACCGCCGCCGCCGCCGGGGAACAACACCGATTCGCGTACCTGGCGCCCGCGGCGTGATTCGCGCGAAGAGGTCATCGCCACCTTGCGTCAGCTGATGCACCTCGGTCCGAACGATCCTGCACCGGTGCCGCCGGCGCCGCCCGAAGGACAGAAGAAGACAGAGTCCGCTGCTCCGAAAGGCCCAGAGACGCGATGACGAAACTGATTGCGACTGCTGCCATTGCCTGCGCAGGAGCGGCCGTGTTGCTCGCACAATCGGTGACCACGGCCCAGGCACCTGCGGCGACTGCCGCAGTGGCCGCTCAGGCCGCGGACGCAAAAACCTATCGTGCCTCTATCAATCAGTACTGCGTCGGCTGCCATAACTCGCGCAGCGCGCAGCCGGCGTCACATCCGGTGGATCTCGAGAAGGCCAGCCTCGACGACGTGGTGGCCGACGCGGCCACGTGGGAGCGCGTGCTGCGCAAGCTGAGCGTGCGGGCGATGCCGCCTCAGGGCATGCCGCACCCGCAGGAAGCCGACTACGCCGGCTTCACGACGTGGCTGGCGAATTCGCTCGATCGGGCGTGGGCGTCGCGCGGTACGTCGCCGGGCCGCTTCGTAGTGCACCGGTTGAACCGTACGGAGTACGGCAACGCCGTGCGCGACCTGCTCGCGATCGACGTGGACGTCACCTCGCTGCTGCCGAGTGACGACGCCGACTTCGGGTTCGACAATATCGCCGCGTCGCTGAAGACGTCGCCGTTGCTGCTCGAGCGGTATGTCACCGCGGCGCAGCGCATCAGCACGCTGGCCGTGGGCAACCCGAAGGAGTTGCCCGGCAACACCGAATACTCGATCAGCCGCGAGTTCAGCCAGAACGCTTACATCGAGGGCCTGCCGCTCGGCACGCGCGGCGGCACCGTCGTGCGTCACATCTTTCCGGCCGACGGGGAGTACAAACTGGCCGGCCGCTTATTCCGCGGCGTGGAAGAGGGGTACACCGGCGTTGAGAGCAACGACACGCCGCACACCTTTGTGATCACGATCGACGGTGAGGAGGTGTTCTCGACCACGATCGGCGGTCCGAAGGATCACGAGGAGCAGGCGAAATCTCTCACCGAAATGCAGCCGATCGTGGATGCCCGAATGACGACCCGCGTCAAGGTGACGGCCGGGCCGCACGATGTGGGCTTCACGTGGCGCGAACGTCCGGCGCAGCGGCAGGATGTGTGGCAGCCCGCGCTGCGTGACAGCCAGGAAATCCACATGGTGGGCGGAATGCCGAAGATCCGCACTGCCATGATCGAAGGGCCGTACAGCGTCACCGGTGTCAGCGCCACGCCCAGCCGCGACCGAATCTTCGTGTGCCGGCCTGCCTCGGCTGCCGAGGCGTGGGGGGACCGGCCGGAAGCAAAAAGGTCGCCGAAGGCGATGTACCGAAGCGATCCGGACGGTGGGCCCGACGCTAAAGAGGAAGCGTCGTGCGCCGAACGCATCTTCACCAACTTGACCCGCCGTGCGTACCGGCGGCCCGTTACCGGCGACGACGTGCAGGCGCCGCTGGCCTTCTACCGGCAGGCTCGGCAGAACGCCGAGACGTTCGACGCGGGGGTCCGCGCCGGCCTGGCCCGGGTGCTATCGAGCACATCGTTCCTTTACCGAATGGAACGCGACCCCGCCGGCATTCAACCGGGCGCCGCACACCCGGTGAGTGATGTGGAGCTGGCGTCGCGCCTGTCGTTCTTCCTGTGGAGCAGCATCCCTGACGAGCGGCTGCTCAACCTGGCCACGTCGGGTCGCCTTCGCCAGCCCGGCGTGCTCGCGGCGCAGGTGAAGCGGATGATCGCAGACGAGCGCGCGAACGCTCTCATCGGTAACTTCACGGGTCAGTGGCTGCAGCTCCGCAGCCTCGAGGCGAAGGTCACCCCCGACCTGCTGACGTTCCCGGACTTCGACGACAACCTCCGCAAGGGCTTCCGCCGCGAGACCGAGATGCTTTTCGGCTACATCCTGCGCAACGACCGCAGCGCGCTGGAACTGCTGAGCGCCGACTACACGTTCGTCAACGAGCGGCTGGCTAAGCATTACGGGATTCCGGGCGTCTACGGCGAGCGCTTCCGTCAAATCAAGCTGACGGATCCGAACCGCTTCGGCCTGCTCGGCCACGGCAGTATCCTGTCGCTCACGGCCCTGGCCACGCGGACCTCGCCCGTCTTCCGTGGCGCATACGTGCTGACGACGTTCCTGAACACGCCCCCGCTGCCGCCTCCTCCGAACGTGCCGACGCTGGAGGAGAGCATCAAAGGGACGGAGTCGGCCCCGAAGTCGGTGCGCGAGCAGCTCGAGCTGCACCGAAGTAACCCGGCTTGTGCGTCGTGCCACCGGGTCATCGATCCTCCCGGTTTCGCGCTCGAGAACTTCGACTCGGTCGGACAGTGGCGTGCCGCCATGCCCAACGGGGCGAAGATCGACGGCAACGGCGTGCTCGCAGACGGCTCCAGGATCAACGGGCCGGTCGAACTGCGGCAGGCCATCCTC
>DASQAX010000150.1:0-5561 GCA_035635535.1 Vicinamibacterales bacterium
CGAACGGCACGCTGCCCTCGCCGGCGGTCGCGCTCTTCATGAACTGCGTCCAGATGGGCAGCGCCGCCTGGCTGCCGCTGAGCGAGACCGGCTGGTTGTCGTCGAAGCCTACCCAGACAACGGTCAACAACTGCGGCGTGAAGCCGACGAACCACGCGTCGCGCAGGTCGTTGGTCGTTCCGCTCTTGCCGGCCGCGTCGAGCGTGAAGCCCGCGGCGCGCGCACCGGCGCCCGTGCCCTCGTTGAGCACGCTTCGCATCATGTTGGTGACCAGGTACGTCGTATCGGCACGCGCGACCCTGCGCAGCGGTGGATCTTTCGGCGTCAGGTGACGCTCGCCCGCGTCGAGGCCGTCGATCAGCTTGAGCGGGCGCACCGCGCCGCCGTTGGTGAAGAGCGTGTAGGCCTGCGCGACCTCGAGCGGCGTCAGCTCGAACACCCCGAGCGTGATGGCCGGGAACCCTTTCGGCGGCGTGCCGACGCCGACGCGCTTCCAGACCTCGGCCACCTTGTCGAAGCCGATGGCCTCGCCGACGTGGATGGTGCCGAGATTGCGCGACATGGCCAGCGCGCGCCGCAAGGTGATCTCGCCGTCGTAGTCGTCGTAGTTCTTCGGCTCCCAGGTCTGGTTGCCGTAGGTGAACACCTCGGGCGAGTCGTCGGTCAGCGACGCGGGCGTCAGGTCGCTGCGCCCTTCCTCGGCGGCGCGCTCGAACGCGGCCAGATAGACGAACGGCTTGAACACCGAGCCCGGCTGCCGGCGCGCGGACGCGACCCGGTTGTACTGCGACTGGTTGTACGAACGGCCGCCGACCATCGCGAGGATCTCGCCGGTGCGGGGATCGACCGCGAGCAGCGCCGCCTGCGCGCGCCCTTTCCGCTTGCGCCGCGCGAGCATCTGGTCGACGCGCGCAAGCCCGTCGCGCACCGCGTCGAGCGCCAGGCGCTGCAGGTTGAGGTCGAGCGTCGTGTGCACGTCGACCGAATTCTCCTGCGCCGTGAGGCCGGGGAACTTGTCGGCGATTTCCTGCCCGACCATGTCGACGAAGTACGGCGCCTCGTTGTCCACGCCGCGCGCGGAGACCTGCAGCGGCTCTCGGCTCGCGCGGTCGGCCACCTGCGGCGTGACGTAGTCCTCGTCCGCCATCGCCCGCAGGACGACGTTGCGGCGCTCGACGGCGTTCCTCGGGTTGACGAACGGCGAGTGGAGGCCCGGATTCTGAATGACGCCGGCAATGAGCGCCGCCTCGCCGACGGTGAGGTTGGCGACGTCCTTGCCGAAGAAGAGGCGAGAGGCCTCGGCGACGCCGTGAATGGCGAACGAGCCGCGCTGCCCGAGATAGACGTCGTTGAGGTAGAGCTCGAGAATCTCGTCCTTCGACGCACGCCGCTCGAGGACGAGCGACATGAACGCCTCCTGCACCTTCCGCCGGTAGGAGCGCGTGCCGGTCTGCAGCTCGCTGTTGAACTCGTCGGTCAGGAAGAACATCCGCGCGAGCTGCTGCGTGATGGTGCTGCCGCCAACCGGGTACTTGTTGCCGCTCACCGCGTTGGCGATGACCGCACGAATCACGCTGAAGGGGTTGATGCCCGGATGCGAGTAGTAGCTCTGGTCCTCGATGGCGAGCACGGCCTGCTGCATCCGTTTCGGAATCACCTCGAGCTCCACGCGGCGGCGCTTCTCGCGCGCGCCGCCCGTCATGAGCGCGGTCAGCAGCGGCGGATCGAACGTCACGGCGCTGGCCCGGACCGGCTTCGCGCCGCTGGTGCTCACCTCGAGCGCGGTGATGCCGCGCGGGGCCGGCGGCGGCGACTTGGGGGCGCGCCTCACCGGCGGCGGGGCGGGGAAGCTCGCGCGGATCGTCTTCCCCCTGAACGCGCCGGAGCGCGGCGTGACCAGCACGGCGTTGCGCACGACCGCGAACTCGCCCGGCGCCTCGACCGCCGTCCGCTGCGCGTACCCCAGATCGTTGAGCCGCGCGATGAGCTCGGCCTCTGTCAGCGCCTCGCCGCGGCGCAGCTCCAGCGGACGCGCGTAGACGCGCGGCAGCGACCGCTCGCGCTCGCCGTGCAGCCGCGCGTCGATGATGCGGGAGAAGGAGACGTAGGCGTAGATGAGCGCCGCGCCGATGACGAGCGACGCGATCGAGCAGCCGAGCAGGATGTACCTGACGGACGTCGGGTTGCGCGCGACCCACGTCCGTGCGCGCGCCATGCGTGTCACGGCGTGATGATCCAGTGGACGCCCATGTCGGCGGGCATCTCCTCGAGCAGGCGATCGATCAGGACCGGGCCGTACTTGTTGAGGAAGTGGACGAAGCCGACGGCCCGCTCCTGCGGAGCGCCGCCGGGGAACGCCTGCGCCTGGACGTGCTGGAACTGCCGCCGCAGCGTGTCGTCCTTGCGCTTGGCCGCCTGGATGATCTTGCCCTGCAGCTTCTTCAGGTCGTCCTGCATCCGGCCGAGCGCCGATCGCGCCGCGCTCTCGAGCGTCGCGTCGACCTGCGCCACGCTCGCCGCGAGCCGCTCCATCCGTTCCTGCAGCAGCTGCGCGGCATCCTGCATCGCCGCGTCGACGCCCGGCGGCAGCTGCGACGCAAGCAGCTGGTTGAGCACCGCTTCATCCTGCGCCTGCAGTTGCTCGAGCGCCACGTCGTGGCGCACGAGGAAACGCGCGGCGTTGGAGTCGAGCAGCGTCGCCGTGCCACGCTGATACATCAGCGGCATCGGGACGCCGAAGGCGCCGTAGACGCCGCGCAGCTGGCCGAGGTACGCGAGCTCGTTGGGCCCGGCGACGTAACAGACGGTGGGGAAGAGCGTGTCCTGCACGACCGGGCGGAGCAGGACGTTCGGGCTGAATTCCGCCGGCGCCCGGCGGACGCGCTCGAGCAGGGCGCTCCTCGATTCGACCCGATCGCCGACGAGAAAGGCGTCGCCCTGCATCCGGATTGGCTGCCGCCCGGCGTTGAGGTGAAAGAGCGCGACCGTGTCGGCGTGCGGGGTCACCTGCGCCGTGTAGCCGCGCGATTCCATCGCGGCGCCCGCGTCGGCGGCGAGCCGCGCGGTCTCGCCCGCGCACTCGATTTCGCGCGCGAACATCGCCGCCGCCAGCGGCTTGGCGGCCGGATCCGCGGAGTTGTACACGACGAGGCCGCGCGCGCCGAGGACCGATTCCATCCACCGGCCGAACGCGTCCGCCATGCCGACGCCAGGGTCGTACGCGGTCCGCAGGGTCTCCAGCATCGGCGCGGTGAACTCGGTTTCGGGAAGCGTGGCGGCCAGCTCGTCGAGCGCATCGCCAATCGACGCGTCGAGGCGCACGCGCGCCACCGGTTCGACCTGTGCGCCCGGCGGGTTGCCAATCGCGATCGTGCGGTGCGCGAGCGAGCCGTCGAGCACGCCGCACGACTTCACCTCGTCCCAGTCGTGATCTTCGGCGTCGATCCAGAAGACGGCCACCGCGGCGACGCCATGCTCGGCGCGGAGGCGCTCCACGAGCTCGATCGCGGTGAGCGCCTTGAGCAGCGTGAACAGCGGGCCGCCGAACAGTCCCGCCTGCTGGCCCGTGACGACGGCGACCGTCTGCGGATCGCGCAGCCGTGCCGCCGCCTCGACGGCCTGCGGCGGCGCGCCGCGCCCCTGCTGCTGGGCGCGAACGACGTCGGCGATCGCGTCGCGCGAGCGTGCCTGCGCGCGGGCACGCGCGATCGCCTCGCGCCAGGCGCGCGCCTCGCGTGGATCGCCCGCGAAGAAGTCGGCGACTCGCGCGTGATCGAACGCGTAATCGGCCACGAGCGGCCTGATCCACGGGAAGCGGCGGATGTCGATGGGAATGTGCGAGGTGGTGGCCACGCCGGGGATCACTGAGGTACTGTCGCAGGAAATCCGTTGCGGCGCAACCGCGCCGCTGGGTTCAGAAGGTTCGTCGGGTTCAGAAGGTTCCGGGAGTTGCAGGGCCGGTTATGTATAATCATGCATTCGACATCATAATCATGCATACCGAATGAACGCGACGCTTGCACTCGAAGACGGCACCTGGTACCGCGGCGTGTCCGCCGGGGCGCCCGGCGAGGCCGGCGGCGAGGTCGTGTTCAACACGAGCATGACCGGCTACCAGGAGGTGCTCACCGACCCGTCGTACGCCGGGCAGATCGTGACGATGACGGCGCCGCTCATCGGCAACTACGGCACCGCGACCGGCGACGCCGAGTCGCAGGCGCCGCGCGTGGCGGGCTTCGTCATGCGCGAGGCGTCGCCCGTCGCCAGCAACTGGCGCGCGGACTCCTCCCTCCGCGACTACCTCGTTCGCCACAACATCGTCGCGATCGCCGACATCGATACGCGCGCGCTCACGCGCGTCCTGCGCTCCGCGGGCGTCATGCGCGGCGTCATCGCCACGGGAGCCGTCGACCCCGACGAGCTCGTCGCGAAGGCGCGCGCCATCCCGAAGATGGAAGGGTCGGACCTGGTGCGCGAGGTCACGTGCGACTCGCCGTTCGAGTGGCGCGAGCGCTCGGCCTCGGCGGGAGACGCGGATCACCAGGCGTTCGGCGTCGCCCCGCAACGGCGCCCGTCGAGGCGGCTCCGCGTCGCGGCGTACGACTTCGGCATCAAGTGGAACATCCTTCGGCGCCTCGACGCGTACGGATGCGACGTGCGGGTCTTTCCGGCCACGGCGCCGGCGAGCGAGCTGCTGGCGATCGAACCCGACGGTATCTTTCTCAGCAACGGTCCCGGCGACCCGGCGGTCCTGTCGTACGCCATCGACAACGCCCGCGAGATCGTGAACGCCGATGTGCCGACGTTCGGCATCTGCCTCGGCCACCAGATTCTCGGCCTGGCCGTCGGCGGCCAGACGTTCAAGCTGAAGTTCGGCCATCGCGGCGCGAACCATCCGGTGAAGGAGCTCGCCTCCGGCAAGGTGGAAATCACCTCGCAGAACCACGGCTTCGCGGTGGATCCGAATTCGCTTCCATCGGACGTCAAGGTGACCCACCTCAACCTGTACGACGGCACGGTCGAGGGCTTCTGCCACACCAGCAAACCGGTGCTCTCCGTGCAGTACCATCCGGAGGCGTCGCCGGGACCGCACGACGCGGACTACCTGTTCCTGCAGTTCCTCGACAGCATGGAGAAACGCTGACCTGTGCCGAAGCGGACGGACCTGAAACGCATCCTCGTGATCGGCTCCGGTCCGATCGTGATCGGCCAGGCGTGCGAGTTCGACTACTCGGGGACGCAGGCGTGCAAGGCGCTGCGGTCCGAGGGGCTCGAGGTCGTGCTCGTCAACAGCAACCCCGCGACGATCATGACCGACCCGGAGATGGCGGATCGCACCTACGTCGAACCGCTCACGCCGGAGCTCGTCGAGGCGATCATCGCGAAGGAACGCCCGGACGCCATCCTTCCCACTGTCGGTGGGCAGACCGCTCTCAACCTGGCGGTCGCGCTCGCCGAGCGCGGCGTGCTCGACAAGTACAACGTCAAGCTGATTGGGGCGCAGATCGACGCAATCAAGGTCGCTGAGGATCGGCTCCTCTTCCGCAACGCGATGGGGGAGA
>DASQAX010000151.1:0-1924 GCA_035635535.1 Vicinamibacterales bacterium
GTGCCCGTGACGTTCGTGTCGACCGTGCGGCGCCAGCGCTCGATGTCCGAACCGGCCACCGGTTCGCCGCCGCCGACGCCGGCGTTGTTCACGAGCACATCGACGCGAGGCGCGGCTGCCCGGAGCGCCTCACCCGCTCGCTCCACGGAGGCTTCGCTCGTCAGGTCCACCTCGATCGGCAGCGCGCGGCCACCTTTTGCCTCGAGTTCATGGGCAACGACGTCGAGTTGCGATCGTGTGCGGCCGGCAACGGCGACCAACGTGTCAGGCCCCCCGAGCGCGAGCGCGATGGCGCGCCCGATTCCGCGCCCGCCTCCTGTAACGACGGAAACGGTCACACTTCGCTCTTACTTTTCAACTTTTCCACTTTTCCATTTTTCAACTTGCGCGCAGCGCCTAGTCCTCATCTTTGGCGTGGAACCGCGAGTATTCCTCGAGGAACGTCAGCGAATTCATCGACTTCATCCGATCGAAGAACAGCACGCCGTCGAGGTGATCGGTCTCGTGCTGCGCGACGCGCGCGGGGAAAGCCTTGAGCGGCAGCTCGATGATGCGGCCGTCGCGATCGAGCGCGCGGACCACGATCTCCGTGTAGCGGGGGACCATCCCGCGGATATCCGGGATGCTCAGGCAGCCTTCCCATCCCTCTTCGATCGCCGAGCCGTTGGGAACGATCTCGGGGTTGATGATGACGGCCGTCTCGCTCTTCGAGTCGGGGTCCTCGTCCAGCAGTGCGACGAACAGGCGCAGCCCTTCGTGCACCTGCGGCGCGGCGAGGCCGACGCCGTGGTACTCGTGCATCGTGTCGATCATGTCGTCGACGAGTTTCTGGAAGGCCGCGCTCTTGATGTCCGACTTGTCGAGCGGCCGCGCGCGCTCTCGAAGGACCGGATGGCCCATGCGCGCGACTTTCAGGATCGACATGAAGGAAGATTATACGGTGTTCAACGACGCCATCCGGTTCTGCGCGCGATGCGGCGGCGCGCTCGAAGCGCGGCTGCTGAAGGCGACAGAGCCCGAGCGTCTCGTCTGCGTCCGCTGCAGCTTCGTCCATTACGTGGATCCGAAGGTCGCGGTCGGCACCATCATCAGCGACGACCAGGGGCGCATCGTCCTGGTGAGGCGCGCGATCGAACCCGGCTACGGCAAGTGGGTCTTTCCCGGCGGCTTCATCGATCGCGGCGAGACCGTCGAGGCCGCGGCGGTTCGCGAAGCGCGCGAGGAATGCGGCCTCGACATCAGGCTCGACCGGCTGATCAACGTGTATTCGTATCCGGGCGTCGCGGTGATCATCATCGCGTATGCAGCCACGGTGGTCGGCGGCTGCCTCGGCTGCGATGACGAGGGGCTCGAGGCGCAGCTGTTCGAGCCGGGACGGATCCCGTGGGATGAGCTCGCCTTCAGGAGCACGAGGCAGGCTCTGGAGGAGTTCCTCGGAGCGAGAACGCGGACCTGAAAGGTCCGCGCCGCTCAGGAGGTCCGCGCCGCTCAGGAAGGTCCGCGCCGCTCAGGCGACCGTGATCTCCTTGGTGAGATACACGTCCTGGATCGCGTTCAGCAGGCCGATGCCTTCTTTCATCGGACGCTGGAACGCCTTGCGGCCGGAGATCAGCCCCGTGCCGCCGGCGCGCTTGTTGATCACTGCGGTCTTCACCGCTTCCTTCAAATCGCCTTCGCCGGCTGACGCACCGCCGGAGTTGATCAGCGGCGAGCGCCCCATGTAGCAGTTCGCCAGTTGGTAGCGCGTCATGTCAATCGGGTTGTCCGTCGTCAGCTGCGAATAGACGGCCTTGTGCGTCTTGCCGAAATTGAGCGCGTTGTAGCCGCCGTTGGTCTCCGGCAGCTTCTGCTTGATGATGTCGGCCTCGAGCGTGACGCCGAGGTGATTGGCCTGCCCCGTCAGGTCGGCCGCCAGGTGGTAGTC
>DASQAX010000152.1:0-2818 GCA_035635535.1 Vicinamibacterales bacterium
CAACAACACCGTGATTGGGCTGACCTCGATCGTGGGAGTGGAAACGATCACCGCGAACGGGTTCACCAACGTCACGATTCAGGGCCGCACGCTCGGCGACTCGTGGAACTTCTCGACGACGACGCTGACTGGTATCGCCGCCATCGACTCCGACGGCGGTGATGACGCGGTGACCGGCGGACCGGGCGCCGACAACATCAGGGGCGGCACGGGCGACGACGTGTTGACCGGCAACAACGGCGCCGACACCCTCGATGGCGGCGACGGCAACGACCTCATCGACGGAGGCAATGGCAACGACACGATCATTGGCGGCGCCGGCAACGACACGATGAGCGGCGGGGCGCACGACGTGCTCGCGAACAACGCGACCGGAAACGTCTACCGGTTCGCCCTTGGGTCCGGTCAGGACATCGTCCAGGTCTTCGACTCGAACCCGGCGGGTGGCCAGGATCGGCTGGACGTCCGCTCGCGCGGCATCACGGCGGCGAACTTCGCCACGCGCGTGACGATCGCCTCGGTGACCAACGCGGACGGCACGATTGACACGCTCGTCAGCTTCACCGGGACGACGGACACGGTCCGCCTGCTCGGCGTCGATGTGACGACCGTGACGATCGCGGACTTCGTGTTCCCGTAGGGATCCCGGTCACAGCTGCAGGGTGCGGGACGCCGCACCCTGCAGTCAATGGTCAGGATTCCTTTTCAGTGTGCTGTGGGGCGGGGGACGCTCCGCCTCACAGCGCGCATGAAGGGTAAGTAGCCATGGCGAACAACTCGACGGTTTCCGAATACCACCGGATCATCTCGCCGCTCGTCGGCCTGGCGCTCTGCATGGCGCTGATGCCGACCATCAGGGGAGCGGCGCATTCGACGGGGCAGCCCCCTACCACGAACATCGCGGAACAATTCGTCGGTGAGCAGCTGAGCGTCTCCGACGCCGAGCGCGCCGGCCGCATCCAGATCATCATCGCGAAGTGGTCGGACGACGACATGGTCAAGCTGTTGAGCGAGCCGCTTCGGAACGCGGACGGCGAGTCGCTGATGGCCATGCTCCACGAGCAGCACCCGCGCATCGGCGTCGTGCTGATGCCGGGCGTCCAGGTGCGCGGGGTACGGTCCCTGACGCCGACGCCGCGCAACATCCTGTTCGCCAGGGACGTGATGACGCCCACCGGGCGCCAGATTATCGTGATCGCCGACGAACACCTGGGTCTCGGCGAGCCGCCGCTCGAGGCGCGCAAGCAGGTGTCGGAGTTCAACCTGCTCGACGTCCGCTTCGGGCCCGATGGGAAGGGCGTGGCCAAGGTCGCGTCCGCGGCGGACATCGCGTTCAACCCGAAGACCGGCATCGTCGAAGTCAAGGACTTCAGCAAAGCTCCCGCGCGCGTCATCGACATCGTGCGCACGCTGAAGCCATAAGAGTACGATCATGACCGTGCGAAAGGCGCCATTGTTGCTGGTTGCCGTGGTGATGGCCTGGTTGGCCGTCCCCGCGGCGCGCGCCGACATCCAGTTCTCGATCCACGACGGCCGCGTCGTTCTCATCGCGAACAACGCGACCATCGCGGACATCATGGCGGAGTGGGCGAAGGTCGGCCGGATCAAGATCGTGAACGCCGACAAGATTCCCCGCGACGTCGTGACGCTCGAGCTGCGGGACGTCAACGAGCGCCAGGCGCTGGACATCCTGCTGCGCACGACGAGCGGCTTCATCGCCGCCCTGCGCGAGCAGGACGATCCCACCGCCTCGCGGTTCGACCGCATCGTCGTCATGCCGCCAAGCCTCGCGCCTCCGCCTCCGGTGCAGGCGAGCGCGCCGCCGCAGAACCCGCGCATCCCGGCCGCGGCGATGCCGATGCCGATGCCGGAACCGGAGCCTGCGCCGGTGCAGGCGGCAGACAACACGAACGATCGGGCTGACGCTCCAGAACCGCAGGTGCTGCTCGGTGCGGCGTTGGCCGAGCGTCCGCCGGACTCGTTCACGTCGAGCAGCACCCGTCACATGACGGAGACGGTCGATCCTCGGACCTTCCGCCTGCCGCCGTCGATGGTCCTAGGTGCCATAGTCCCCTCCCAAACTGTCGTGGCGCCGCCCGTCGCGGGTTCCAACCGGCCAGGTGTGATTTCGATGCCGGCGGTACCAACCGCTCCCTGATCCGTTTCCCCCCGGAGCGTTGGCGCCGCCGCAGTACCGATCCCAGGACGGATGAACAGCGCGACCGCCGCGATGTCGCGGCGGCGTGCGAGAGGCCCGCAGCACGAACTTCGTAAACGCTGACATGATCTCGAAAGACGCGGTCGCGATCGCGCTGCGAAACGCCGCGGAATCCCAAGTTCTTGAGACTCTCGTCCTTGCTTGCGGCGGCTTCATCGTTGCATCACGTGACGTGGACGACCCGACCGCATCGCGGATCGATCTCCTCGTCATCATGCAGCCGAGCCCCGCTCCCCCCTTCGTGACCGCAATCGCTGCGTCTGCGTGTTCGTACACGCCGACGGCGGCGCAACACGAACCGTTCACCTTCCCGTCACATCAGAGCTCGTTCCCCCCGACCCCAAGGCAAACTTCACCGGGTAGCGAACTGTCTCTGGAGGATTCTTGATGATCCGATTTCGAACACGTACCAGGCACGTCATTATGGTGCCGGCTCTCCTGCTTGCCGGTGTCGCCGGCGCGCAGGCGCAGGTCGCGGAGTTCAGCCAACTCCGTGACGCGGCGCCCGGGAAGTTTTTCGACGCAGCGACCTCCGCGCCGTCGGCAGCCAATGCCAACCAGTTGACCATCGGGCTCAACACGGGGAGCGACCCTCTCACG
>DASQAX010000153.1:0-10404 GCA_035635535.1 Vicinamibacterales bacterium
GTGATCCTGCGCGGCAGCCTGTTGTGAGGCCGTCCTAGTCCTGGCCGCGCTCGGCGAATCGATAGCCGACCCACGGCTCGCTCAGGAGATACCGCGGCCGCGCGGTGTCGCGCTCGATTTTCCGCCGGAGCGACCCCACGAGCACGCGGAGATGTTCGGGCTGGTCGACCGCGTGAGGGCCCCAGATCGCCTTCAGGATGGTGCGATGCGTGAGCACGCGCCCCGGCCGCTGAGCGAAGAACACGAGCAGGTCGAATTCCTTCGGCGTCAGCCGGATTTCCTCGCCATCCCTCGTCACACGCCGGCGATCGCGATCGATGACGAGGCCGCCGCACGACAGGACGCCCTCGGGCGCCCCGGGCGGTTCCGTGCGTCGCAGCGCCGCGCGCACGCGCGCCAGCAGTTCCTCCGTCCCGAACGGCTTGGTCACGTAATCGTCGGCGCCGGCATCGAGCGCTGCCACCTTGTCCGTTTCGTTGCCGCGCGCCGAGAGCACGATGATCGGCGTCGCGCTTCCGTCGCGAATCAACCGGACGATCTCGATGCCGTCGGTGTCGGGCAGGCCCAGATCGAGCACGATCAGGTCCGGCTTGTCGTGTTCGAGCGCGTCGAGTGCGGCACGGCCGCTCGCCGCCGTCAGCACCTCGTAGCCGCGCGACTGGAGCAGCGGGCCCATCGCCGCGAGAATCGACGGCTCGTCGTCCACGATCAGCACGCGCAGGCTCATGACGTCACGCCACGGCGACGGGGCGCGATTCGGCCGGCACCGCGATGCTGAAGCGGGCGCCGCCGGCACTCCTGTTCTCGGCCCAGATGCGTCCCCGCTGCGCCGCCACGAGGCCGCGCGCAATCGCGAGGCCCATGCCGGTTCCCGGAATCGTCCTGGCCGCCTGCCCGCGGAAGAACGGTTGGAACAGCTGCGTCATGTCCGCTGGCGACAGTCCCGGCCCTCCATCGTCGACGCTGATGCGGATTTCATGGTCGGCAACGGCGGCGCGAACGGCAATCGTCGAGGAGGGCGACGAGTAGCGGGCGGCGTTTTCGAGCAGCTGGGCGAGCGCGCTGGAGACCAGCCGCGGATCGAGATGAATCGACGTGTCCGACGCGGCGTCGATTGTCAGTTCGTGCGTGTCGAGCGAACGCCCCGCGTAGGTGACGGCGGCATCGACGATGTCGGCCGGAGTGACCCATTGGCGCTCGGCCGCGATCGCCCGGGCATCGATGCGCGCCATGTCGAAAATGTGGTCGAAGAGGTGCGTCAGCCGATCGAGCTCGCCGAGCGCGACGCTTCCCTGTTCGCGGCGGATGGCGTCGGAGGCTGTATCCATCAGGTTGCCGATCGCCACGCGGATCGCCGTGAGCGGCGTCCGCAGATCGTGGCTCAACGACGCCAGGAGCGTGGATGCCAGCGCCCCTCGCGCCGCCTCGCGCGCGCGCGACTGGGCCGCCGCCGACAGCTGGCTGCCGATGACGGCGACGACCAGGAACACGAGCACGACGACCCAGTTTTCGGGGTCGGCCACCG
Source organism: Vicinamibacterales bacterium (assembly GCA_035635535.1). Taxonomy (GTDB): domain Bacteria; phylum Acidobacteriota; class Vicinamibacteria; order Vicinamibacterales; family UBA2999; genus Gp6-AA40. The sequence goes on from DASQAX010000153.1 coordinate 1,526, forward strand.
TCAACGTCCCGACGGGGGGCAGGAAGAAGAAGTTCAGGCTGACGGTCGCGGCGACGGCCGCCGCCATCGCCATCCAGAGACGCCCGAACGCCGCCACGCACAACACCGCGAGCAACAGGACAAGCGCAGCGCTCGTCGGGCTGAGGTTCATGCCTGATCCAGACATTACGCCAACCATCTGGCGCGAAAGTCATAAAAAAGCCGTAAGTACCGCTGCCCGGGACTCCCGGGTCCGCATAATCAAGGTGTGGCCTAATTCGCCCGGTTCGGGCGAAGCGGGGGAACCAGTACCGGGGCGCATCCGTCCCGCCGAAGCCGACAGGCGAAGGCGGACGGTAGAGGACTTCCAACCTCGAGCCCGTCAGCTAACCCCGCCGGCGCGTTGGAGGATCCCGTGGCCGAAGAATCGTTTCTCGGACAGGTCAAGCGCCTGATCGTCGGCGCTCCGATCCCGTCCCGCCTCGCCCATCACGAACGCTTTTCCCGGATCACAGGCCTCGCGGTGCTGTCGTCCGACGCGCTGTCGTCGGTCGCGTACGCGACCGAAGAAATTCTGCGCGTCCTCACGATTGGCGGCCTCGCCGCGCTGAGCCTCGTCACGCCGATTGGCGCCGTCATCGCGACCGTGATGATCGTGGTGGTGTTTTCCTACCGCCAGACGATTCACGCGTATCCGAGCGGCGGCGGTGCCTACATCGTCGCCAAGGACAACCTGGGGCGCGCGCCGTCGCTGATTGCCGCGGCGTCGCTGCTCATCGACTACGTGCTGACGGTGTCGGTCAGCATTGCCGCCGGAGTAGCGGCCATCACGTCCGCGATGCCCCAGTGGCACCCGCACGCCGTCGCGCTCTGCCTCGCGTTCGTGATGCTGCTGATGCTGGGCAACCTGCGCGGCATACGCGAATCCGCGCAGCTGTTCGCCGGACCGACCTATTTCTTCATCATCGGCATGCTGCTGATGATCGCGGTTGGCGCGTGGCGCTACCTCAGCGGCGGCATCCAGCCCGTCGCCGCGGTCGAGCAGCCGCTCCCGCCGGGCACGAGCCTGCTCCCGTTGTTCGTGCTGCTGACGGCGTTCTCGAACGGCTGCACGGCGCTGACCGGCGTCGAAGCCGTCTCGAACGGCGTGCCCGCTTTTCGCCCGCCCGAGAGCCGCAATGCCGCCGCCACGCTGGTCGCGATGGCCGTCCTGGCGATCACGATGTTCATCGGCATCACGCTGCTCGCCCACGCGTACGGCATCGTGCCGCGCGACACCGAAACCGTCGTCTCGCAGATCGCCCGCGCCACCTTCGGCGGCCGCGGCTGGCCGTACTACGGGGTGCAGGCGGCGACGATGGCGATCCTCGTGCTGGCGGCAAACACGGCGTACGCCGATTTTCCGCGGCTCGCGTCGATCATGGCGCGCGATCGCTTCCTGCCCCGCCAGTTCATGAACCAGGGCGACCGGCTTGCGTTCTCGAACGGCATCCTGATCCTCAGCGTCCTCGCCTCGATGCTCCTGGTCGTGTTCGGCGGCGACACGCACGCGCTGATCCCGCTCTACATGATCGGTGTGTTCGTCTCGTTCACGCTGTCACAGGCGGGCATGGTGATTCACTGGCGGAGGCTCCGGGAACCCGGATGGAGATCGAGTGCCGTGATCAACGGCTTCGGCGCGATCGTGACGGGCGTCGTGCTCGTCATCGTCGCCGTGACGAAGGCCGCGGAAGGCGCGTGGATCATCATCGTGATGATTCCGGTGCTGGTCGCGATCTTCGAGGTGACGCGCCGCCACTACGATCGCGTCGCCTCCGAGCTGACGCTGCGCGGCTGGGAGCCGGAGGTCGCGGGCCGGCACGTGGTCCTCGTGCCGATCGGCGGCCTGCAGCGGGCCGTCGTGAAGGCGCTGCGCTACGCGCGCACGCTGTCCGCCGACGTCCGCGCCGTCTTCGTCGAGCTGGATCCGGCCGCGACCGACGCGCTCCGGCGTCAGTGGACCGAGTGGGGACAGGGCGTGGAGCTCGTCGTGCTCGAGTCGCCGTACCGATCGCTGATGGAGCCGCTGCTCGACTACATCGAGGACCTGCAGCAGGCCGAGCCGTCGGCGTACGTGACCGTGATCCTGCCGGAGTTCGTGCCGCGGCGCCTCTGGCAGCACCTGCTGCACAATCAGCACGCGCTGCTGATCAAGGGCGCGCTCCTGTTCAAGCCCAACGTGGTCGTCACCAGCGTGCCGTTCCACCTGGGTCTTCGAGCCGGGCGCGCCGACGCCAGGAGCACCGCGCTGGCCAGTCAGGAGGTCGGGTGATGCTGCATTCGTCGGATGTCGAACCGGACAGGCTGCGGCGCCTGCTGGCCGAGCAGATCGCGCAGGACCAGGCGCGGGAGTTCCGCCGCTATTTCCTGACGCGCCTCGGAGTCGTTCTGGCCGCCACATGGCTGTTCAGCTGGCCGATCCACCTGCTGCCTCACACCGTGTTGTGGTCGCTCCTTGCCAGCGCGGCGCTCGGGACCGGGCTCATGTCGCCTCCACGGACTGCCCGAGCCACTCGAGGTAAGGCGCCGACGCGTCCGCGCCGAGGACGATGAACTCCGGCAGCTCGTACGGGTGCAGCTCGTTGAACCGCGCCTGCAGCGCGGCGACGCGATCCGCCGTCGTCTTGATGACGAGCTGCCGCTCGCTGTCCTCCTCGATCGCGCCCTTCCATCGATAGAGCGACGTCATCGGCGGCAGCACGTTCACGCACGCGGCGAGCCGATCGGTGACGAGCACGCGCGCGAACGCGGCGGCGTCGGTGGACGCGGCCAGCGTCGTCAGGACGATCACGGGCGACCGATCGGCTGAGCTCACGATTTCGCGATCGAAACGGGCTATTCTGTCACGAGCCGGAAGTGAAGAAACGAGCGCCCGACACGACGACCACCTCCTCGCTGCCGCGGCGGCGCCGCAGCCGCGTGCTGCGCTACCTGGTGGTCGCGGTCGGCTGCGTGCTGATCATCGACGCGCTGGTCGGCGACCGCGGCTTCCTGGCCATGCTGAAGGCCCGCCACCAGTACCGCGCGCTCGAAGCGTCGCTTGCACACTCTCGTGCAGAAAACGCGCAGCTCCGCGAGCAGGCGCGCCGGCTGCGCGAGGATCCGCAGGCGATCGAGGACATTGCCCGCCGCGAACTGGGGTTGCTCCGCCCCGGGGAGAAGCTCTTCATCGTCAAAGATGTGAAGTAGAATCGTGCGCACTTTGAGGAGATTTCCCATGCGCACAACCATCGTGTGCCTGCTCGCGCTCGCCGGCCTCGCGGCACCGGCACTCGCCCAGACCCGCACCTCCAGGGCGCTCGAGATTTACGTCATCGATGTCGAAGGCGGCAACGCGACGCTGTTCCTGACGCCGTCAGGTGAGACCGTGCTCATCGACACGGGGAACGGCGGAGCCGCGGCAGCCCGCGACGCCGGACGCATTGTCGAAGCCGCGAAGGACGCCGGCGTGACGAAGATCGATCACCTGATCTTCACGCACTGGCATGGCGATCACTTTGGCGGCCTGCAGGAGCTCGCCAAACAGATCCCGATCGCCCACTACTACGACCACGGGCCCAACGTCCAGGCGACGCCGGCAACCGATCAATTCTTCAAAGAAGTGTACGAGCCGCTTACCGCCAAAGCGATGCACACGGTCGTGAAGCCGGGCGACTCGATTGCGGTCAAGGATTTGAACTGGAAGGTCGTCGCGTCCGCGGGGAACGTGATGAAGACCAACCTGTCCGGCGCGGGCCGGCCGAACCCCTATTGCCGCATCTCGCCGATGCAGGACGCCGACCCGACCGAGAACGCGCAGTCGGTCAGCAGCTACATCACGTTCGGGAAGTTCCGCATCGTGCACATGGGCGACCTCACCTACAACAAGGAGCTCGACCTGATGTGCCCGAACAACCGCCTTGGCACCGCGGACCTGTTCATCGTGTCGCATCACGGGCAGGCGATCTCGAACTCGCCGGCGCTGGTGCATGCGCTCGGCCCGCGTGCCGCCATCATCAACAACGGGACGCGCAAGGGCGGCCAGCCCGATGCGATGCGCGTGCTCTTCTCGTCGCCGGGTCTCGAGGACGTGTGGGAGATGCACTTCTCGCTGCTGAGCGGCCAGGAATACACGGTCCCGGGCGCGTTCATCGCCAATCAGATCGATCAGCAGAGCGACGCGATGCCGATCGGCACGTGGACGCCGCCGCTGCCGGGCCAGCAGGCGCCCGCCGCGCCGACGCACAACGGGAAGTCGAACTATTTCAAGATCGTCGCCCAGCAGGACGGCACGTTCACCATCACGAACACGCGCAACAACTTCAGCAAGACGTATCGGCCCGCCGGGTCGAACTCGACCAGGTAGTGTCGCGCGGCCCTGTGCGGGCCGCCGAGGAGGCGTTATGGCAAGGAAACAGGCTCTCCTGTCGCTCGTGGCGATCGTCTGCCTCGCCGCGCCGGCCTTCGCGCAGAACCGCGCGGCCAGGCCGCTGACGATCTATGTCATCGACGTCGAAGGCGGCAATTCCACGCTCTTCGTCTCGCCGACGGGCGAGTCGCTCCTGATCGACACCGGCAACGCCGGCGCCATCGCGGCGCCGCGCGATGCCGGACGCATCATGGAAGCGGTGAAGGACGCCGGGCTGACGCAGATTGACAGTCTGATCATCACGCACTGGCATGGCGATCACTACGGCGGACTGGAGGAGCTCGCCAAGCAGGTTCCGATCAAACACTTCTACGACCATGGGCCGAACGTGCAGCCGGCGCAGGCGGCGGATGACTTCCTCAAGACCGTCTACGCGGATCTGACGTCGAAGGCACAGCACACGGTCGTGAAACCGGGCGACAGGATTCCGTTCGGCGCGGCGAACATCACCGTCGTGATCGCGGCGGGGATGCCGATCGCGACGATGAAAGGCGCCGGGCAGCGGAATCCCGAGTGCGCGAGCTTCGAGCCGATCGACAACAACCTCGAGGACCCGATGTCGGTCGGCATCATGCTCACCTACGGAAAATTCAAGGCCGTGCATCTCGGAGACAACACCAGGAACAAGGAGTTCGAGCTGGCGTGCCCGGTGAACCGGCTGGGCACCGTGGACCTGATGCTCGGCATGCATCACGGCCAGGGGAGCTCGAACTCGCCGGTCCTCGTGCATGCGCTCCGCCCGCGTGTCGCGATCGTGAACAACGGCACGCGCAAGGGGGGCGAGCCCTATGCGATGCGGTCGATGTTCTCGTCCCCGGGTCTCGAGGACGTCTGGGAAATGCACTTCTCGCTGCTGAGCGGGCAGGAATACACGGTGCCCGGCGCGTTCATCGCGAACCAGATCGATCAGCAGGGCGACGCGATGCCGATCGGCACCTTCACGCCGCCGCTGCCTGGCCAGCAGGCGCCGCCCGCGCCCGCGCACAACGGGAAGTCGAACTATTTCAAGGTGACGGCGCAGCAGGACGGCACGTTCAGCGTGACCAACACGCGCAACAACTTCAGCAAGACGTACCGTCCCGGCGGCACGAACGCGACGAGGTAGATCGCGATCGTACCGATAGAGGTTTCCATGGCAAAGAGCGGCCGTCATTTCCTGCAGATTCCCGGACCGACCAACGTCCCCGACCGCGTGCTGCGCGCGCTCAGCAAGCCGACGATCGATCATCGCGGCCCCGAGTTCGCCGCCCTCACGAAAGAGGTGCTGAGCGGGCTCAAGGACGTCTTCCTCACCTCGTCACCCGTCATCATCTATCCCGGCTCGGGCACCGGCGCGTGGGAGGCGTCGCTCGTCAACACGCTGTCGCCGGGCGACAAGGTCCTGATGTTCGAGACCGGCCACTTCGCGATGCTCTGGAAAGACATCGCGACACGGATGGGCCTGCAGGTGGACTGGGTGGAGAGCGACTGGCGCCGGGGCGCCGACCCGGCCGTCGTGTACGCGAAGCTCGCGGACGACCGTGCCCATGCCATCAAGGCGGTCTGCGTCGTCCACAACGAGACGTCCACCGGCGTGGTCAGCCGCATCGCGGAGATCCGCAAGCAGATCGACGCGGCGCGCCATCCGGCGCTGCTGCTCGTCGACACCATCTCGTCGCTCGGCTCGATCGAATACCGCCACGAGGCGTGGGGCGTGGACGTCACCGTCGGCTGCTCGCAGAAGGGGCTGATGCTGCCGCCGGGCATCAGCTTCAACGCGATCAGCGACAAGGCGCTCGCCGCCTCGAAGAGCGCGAAGATGCCGCGCGCCTACTGGGACTGGCAGCCGATGCTGCGCGACAACACGGCCGGCTTCTTCCCCTACACGCCGTCGACGAACATCCTCTACGGCCTGCGCGAGGCGCTCGCCATGCTTCGCGACGAGGGGCTCGACAACGTGATCGCGCGCCACGAGCGCTTCGGCCGCGCCACGCGCGCCGCGGTGAAGGCATGGGGGCTCGACATCGTCGCCGCCAACCCCGCGGAGTACAGCGGCGTGCTGACCGCGGTGATCATGCCCGAGGGTCGCGACGCGGACGTGTTCCGGCAGATCGTCCTCGAGCGGTTCGACATGTCGCTCGGCACGGGCCTCGGCAGGCTGAAGGGGAAAATCTTCCGCATCGGTCACCTCGGCGACCTGAACGACCTGACGCTGGCGGGCACGCTGAGCGGCGTCGAGATGGGATTCCGGCTCGCCGACGTGCCTCACAAGGCGGGTGGCGTCATGGCCGCGCTGGAATCGCTCGCCGCGGAGGCGCTCGCGCCGATGTCGTAGACCCGGCCGCCGGCCGGCGGCGCGTACCAATCCTTTCGCGCCACCACCTTCGGCGCGGAGGGATCCCCCTCGTAGGCCGGCGTCATGATCTGGACGCCGTGCTCGTTGAACAGGTCGAGGATGTTGCGATGCAGCGCGGCGTAGAGCTGCATCATCGCCTCGACATTGCGGCAGTACACGTTCAGCTCGTATTTCACGGCGAAGTCGCCGAGCTCCTTCTCGAGCACGAACGGACGCGGCTCGGCGCACAGTCCCGCCGTGCGCCCGGCCGCCGCCATCAGCATCGCTTCGACCTGGCGCCACGGCACTTCGTAGCCGATGCCGACCTCGGTGTGCAGAATCAGGCCGCGCGTCCCTGCCAGGGAGCTGTAGTTGAGGACCTCGGCCGCCATGATCTGCGAGTTCGGGATGATGATCTCCTCGTTCTTGATCGAGCGCAGGTGCGTCACCTGCAGGCGCGTCGCGATGACCTCGCCGACGGCGCCGCCGATCTTGACTCGATCGCCGGTCTTCAGCGCGCGGCGGTAGGTCAGCATGTACCCGGCGATGATGTTCGAGATGGCCGAGGACGACCCGAGCGAGAAGACGATGCCGACGAAGATGGAAATGCCCTTGAACGCATCGGTCTGCGATCCAGGCACGTACGGGTAGGCCACGACCAGCGCGCATGCGACGGCGGCCATCCGCACGATCTTGTACGTCGGCTCGGCCCAGTCGGGATCGAAGTTCGGGAGCGTGACGCTTCTCCGCTTCACGGCGTCGAAGAAGAAGCGGACGAGCCTCAGCGTCACGCGCACGACGACGAACAGCACGATCAGGAAAACCAGGCGCGGGATCGCCCTGGCAGTGCCTACGCCGATGACGCGAAGCGGTCCGAGGGCGAACTCGGTCATGTCGTGCGACAGCATGCGCGTCCACGGGAACTGCGCGAGCACGAACCCCGCGTAGGCGAGCCCGACGGCGAGAAGCGCAAGCGCGCGGGCCGCGCGCAGGCTGCTTCTGACGGCGCTCCAGATGCGCTCGGCGCGCATCACCTCGAACGACTGGAAGTGGACCGTGTGAATGCGCGCCTCGAGCCGGCGCGTCAGCACGCGATCGAGCCACCACCAGAACATCACGAGCCCGGCGATGGCGAGCGCCAGCACGAGCGTGGCAGCGACGGTCGTGACCGCCGCGCGCCGAATCGCGGCCGGCGCGCGCGCGGCGCGATAGTCGGCAACCGCCTGGCGCAGGCGGGCCAGATGGGCCGCGGCAAGGTCGACGCGCCGTACCTGTTCGAGGCGCGCGTCGGCGTCCACGAGCGTCACGATCGTCTCGCTGCCCGCGAGAATTCGCGTCGCGTTGTCGTTGTCGGCGACGTGGAACGAGCTCACGTCGATGGCAGGGTTGGCCGCGACGGCGGCGAGTCGCTCCTCGATGCGCAGGGCGCGCGCCTCTGCGGGAAACGAGGAGACCCCGCGGACGCGGAACAGGACGGCGCCGTCGAGCGTGACGGGCGCGGTGGCAATCTCGGCCTCCGCCGCCGGGTCGGCCGCCTGCTGCGCGCGTGCCTGGCCGCCGGCGAGCAGCGCCGCAACCGCGGCGAGCGCCAGGAGCGCACGGTGCGCTCCCCTGCCCCGGATCACAACATTTCGGGAGCGCTCGAGGCGAATCGGACAATTCCGGTGAAGTTGCGGCGTGACGTGCCCCCGTCTCCTGTCAGGGAGGCAGACGCGATGCCACCTCCGCCAGTACCTCCAAGGTGTGCTCGCCGAGCAGCGGGGCGCGGCGCTTCACGTCCGGCGGCGTCGCGCTCAGCTTGATCGGCGAGCCGAGCGCCTTGATGGCGCCGAGCGTCGGATGCTCGACGTCGACGACCAGTTCGCGCGCGATCACCTGTGGATCCTGGAACACCTGCGCGTAGTCGTTGATGGGCCCGCACGGGATGTTGTTCGCCTCGAACAGCGCCAGCCAGTGCGCGCGCGGTCGCGTCTGGGTGATCGCCTCGATCCGCGCGGCGAGGTCGGTGCGGTTGCGGATGCGCATCGCGTCCGTCTTGAACTCCGGCATGTCGCGCCACTCCGGGTGCCCGAGCACGTCGCAGATGCGATGGAAGGTGCGGTCGTTGGCGCCGCCGATGGTGATGAAGCCGTCGGCACA
>DASQAX010000154.1:0-28201 GCA_035635535.1 Vicinamibacterales bacterium
GAGGTCGAGCCCTGCCCCGCGATACCGGTGTTGGCCACCGACCCGCTCAGGTTCAGGATCAGGTTCTCGAAGCCCGCCGGTGCGACGCCATTCTCGGTCGTCCTGGCCGCGTTGTACCCGAACTTGGTCTCGTTGGTCAGGCTCGAGCCAATGACGCCCTGCAGGTTGTAGACAACGTTGGTCGGCTTGGCCGTCGTCCTGAAGATGCGACCCGTCACCCCCTGGGGCTCGTTGTTCGTGCCGTTGTCGCGGAAGAGGCGCACGTAGGTCGCCCAGTTCTGAGTCGCCTTGAGGTCCAGACGCGCGCTGAACGCGTTTTCGGTGACTCGCTGGGTCGTCTGGAGCTGCGCGATGTCGAAGTCAGGATTCGCCGACGCTCCCGCCAGGACGACGGCGCCCGGCGCGAGGAAACCGGAGCGCAGCGGTGCGACGGCGGCCGCCGCACGCGCCCACGCCTGGTTGCTGGGAATCGCTTCGACGAAGTTCAAGCCGGCGTCGAGCCGGTAGCCCTCATAGCTGCCGAAGAAGAACGCCCGATCCGCCGCCAGCGGCCCGCCGATCGACCCGCCGAACTGGTTCTGCTTCAGTTTCGATTTCGGGAGCGCGGTGATCACGCTGCCGTCCAGGTTGCGCGTCGAGTCGAAGTAGTTGCGCGCATCGAACCGGTCGCGCCGCGCGTAATCGAAGAGCGCGCCGTGGAACGCATTGCCGCCCGACTTCGTGATGACGCTCACCTGGCCGCCGGTGCCCGTGCCGTACTCCGCCGGATAGCTGCTCGACTCGACACGGAATTCCTGCACGTTCTCGAGGCTCGCCTGCAGCTTGAACGGCGAGTTGTTCTCGCCGTTCACGTTGCCCGGCGCGGCGTCGATGATGGCGGAGCCCTCGATGCCGTCGTACTTGATGACGTTCTGCTCGACCGCGCGCCCGCTGAAGCGGATGTCCTGCCACGTGCCGGTGCCGGCGTTCTGCGACCCCGGCGCCTGCAGCAACAGCTGCGACATCTGGCGGCCGTTGACCGGGAGTGCCTGCACCTCGCGCTCGCTCACGTTCGCGCCGATGCGCGCCGAGCTCAGGTCGATCGCCGTCGCGTGCGCTTCCACGGTCACCGTCTCGCTCACACCGGCCGGACGCAGCTCGAGATCGAGGCCGAATTCCTGTCCAGCTGCGAGCGTCATGTCGGTGTACTCGAGCGGCTGGAAGCTGCCGACGGTGATGCTGATCGTATAAATTGATGGCTTGAGGTTGGGCACGACGTAGCGACCTTCGGGGCCCGACGTCGCGGTACGGACTTCACCGGTCTTCTGGTTCTTCACCGTGACGATCGCAGCCGGGACGAACGCGCCCGACTGGTCGAGCACCGTCCCCGAGAATCGCGCGTCGCCCTGGGCCCACGCCGGCGCAACCATGGCCGCGAGGATGACGATGGCCGCCACGCCTCGAAGTGTCTTCAGTAGGTTCTGCATAGCACTCCTGTTGAGATGCCCGCTTCGCTTCAAGTCCGGTTTCGAGGGTAGGGGCCTGATGTAACGCTGTTATGACAGGTCGGATCCTGATGGGTAAAACCTCCGCCGAGCGGGTAGCATGCTTGCGTGAGCGAGGCGATTTCCGGCCACATCACCGCGTTTTTCCTCTTCGACGTGGCGGAAGCGATAGACCTGGCGCGCGTCCAGCGCGACCTTGGCACCGGGGTCGCGGCGCGTCTCGCCCCGAAACCGACGACGCCGCCCTACGTGCAGTACCGCCAGCCGCCCATCACGTTCGACGGCTCCGCCGTGGCGATGCCCGAAACCGATGGGTTCGCGGTCCGGTTCAAGGTGTTCGACTACGGCGTCTTCTCGGTCGCGCTCACGCGTCACGTCGAGGGCACGTGGGCCGACTGGGTGACGTTCGGGCTTGGCTGCCTGGAAAACGCGGCGCTGCCGCGTAACGCGGAGCGCCTCGCGCGGGCGCTGGTCGATCGCACCCGCTCCGCCATCACCCGGCTGCGGCCGCAATTCCTCACGGAGGACTATTTCGTCTTCACGGTGACCGGCATCGAGGGGTCGCCGCCAGCAGATGCGCTGGTCGCGTCGCACGGCGGCACCATCGCGCAGCTCCTGCGCGGCGAGCGCAGCCCGCTCAGCACCGAGGAGCGGGACGAAGTGCTCCGCCATCGCATCTCGTACTTCGCCGATGACGTCGTGATCGTCACGTGGAACAGCGCGTTCGTCCGCGACACCGAGTCGGGCGCGCAGGGCGCCATCGAGATCCTCGAGTTCGCCAACTCGCAGCTGCTCGAGTTCCGCTACTACGACGAGCTGCTCGACGCGGAGCTCGAACGCATCTACCCGCAGATGCAGCAGGGCCGATGGCTGTCCAACTGGCTGGCGCGCCGCTACTCACGCGCGGTGCGCCAGGTGCATTCGCTCCTCATCGACCTGAACGAGCTGACCGACCGCACGGAGAACGCGTTGAAGATCGTCGGCGACGTCTACGCGGCGCGGCTCTTCGCGCTCGCCGCCGCCCGTCTCGGATTGAACGAGTGGAAAGCCAGCGTGCAGGAGAAGCTGCGCACGCTGGGCGACATCTACCGCTTCGCCGTCGAGCAGGCGTCGATGGCGCGCGGCCACTTCCTCGAGCTCATCGTCGTGCTGATCCTCGTGCTGGAGCTGGTGCTGATCCTGGCAGGCGGGATGCGGCTGTAGCAGCGGCCGGCCGGCGGAGCGCCGCGCGCGCGTCCTCGACGGCGATGCGCCTGGCGCACCCCTCGAGGTGATCGTTGACGAGCCCCATCGCCTGCATGAAGGCGTAGACGGTGGTCGGTCCGACGAACGTCCAGCCTCGCCGTTTCATGTCCTTGCTCAACGCCGCCGATGCGGGCGTCGCCGCGAGCTGCATCAGGGCGCCTTTCGTCAACCGGCGCGGCCGCGAGCGCGCGTCGGGTTCCCAATGCCAGAAGTACGCGGCCAGCGAGCCGAACTCGTCGCGCAGGGCGGCGGCGCATTTCGCGTTGTTGATCGCCGACTCGATCTTGCCGCGGTGCCGGACGATGCGCTCGTCCTTCAGGAGACGCGCCACGTCGCGCGCCCCGAAGCGGGCGACTCGATCGATGTCGAACCCGGCGAACGCCTCGCGGAACGACGCACGCTTGCGGAGGATCGTCAGCCAGCTCAGGCCGGCCTGGAAGCCCTCGAGGCAGATCTTCTCGAAGAGGCGGCGATCCTCGGTGACCGGCGTCCCCCATTCCTCGTCGTGATAGGCCACGTAGAGCGAGTCGTCCCCCGCCCACCAGCAGCGGGCGAGACCGTCGGGATGATGAACGAGGCCTGCGGCGAGCCGATGTCCGGTCATGTCGCGGCAGCTACTGGCCGAGGACCTGGTGCACGAACGCGATGGCAATCGACCCCTCGCCGACGGCGGACGCGACGCGCTTCACGTTGCCGCTCCGCACGTCGCCGACCGCGAAGACGCCGGGCAGGCTCGTCTCGAGCAGGTGCGGACGGCGCGGCAAGGGCCAGCGCGCCGCGGCCAGATCCTCGTCGGACAGGTCGGCGCCGGTCTTGACGAACCCGTTGTCGTCGAGCGCCACGCAGCGCTGGAGCCAGCGCGTGTTCGGCACGGCGCCGCACATCATGAACACGTGCCGGATGTCGCTGGTTTCCACGGCGCCGGTGCGCTTGTCTTTCCACCGCACCCGCTCGAGATGTTCGGCGCCCTCGAGCGCGACGATCTCCGCCTGCGTGCGGACCTCGATCGATGGCTGCTCCTCGATGCGTTGAATGAGATACCGCGACATGGTGTCTGCCAGGCGCAGGCCGCGCACGAACATGTGGACACGCGCGGCGGACGCCGCCAGGAACACCGCGGCCTGCCCCGCGGAATTGCCGCCGCCGACGACAACGACCTCTTCGCCCGCGCAGAGCGGCCTTTCCATCGGCGTAGCGCCGTAGTACACGCCGACGCCTTCGAACTGCGACAGGTTCTCGAGCGCCAGCTTGCGGTACTGGGCGCCGGTCGCGATGATGACCGCCCGCGCCGGAACCGGGAGCCCGTCGTCGAGGTGGACCGCGTACGGCGCGCGATCGCAGGCGAGCCGCGTGGCGCCCTTCGCAATCGCGATCTGCGCGCCTAACCGCTGCGCCTGGGCGTAGGCGCGGCCCGCCAGGTCGCTCCCCGAGATGCCGGTCGGAAAGCCCAGGTAGTTTTCGATCCGCGAGCTCGCACCGGCCTGTCCTCCCGGCGCCTGCGATTCGACGACCAGGACATCGAGCCCCTCCGACGCGCAATACACCGCCGCCGCCAGTCCGGCGGGCCCGGCGCCGATGATCACCACGTCGCGCACGTGCGTCTGGTCGATCCCCTCGTTGAAGCCGAGCGCCTTGGCGATCTGCTGGTTGCTCGGATTGCGCAGCACCGCGTCGCCACAGCAGATCAGCACGGGAATGTCGCCAACTGCGACGTGAAACCGGTCCAGCAAATCCTGGATGTCGGGTTCCCGATCCAGATCGAGGTAGGAGAACGGGTGTCCGTTCCGCGTCAGGAATTCCCTGATCCGGAGCGTGGGGGCCGAGTGCGTGGAACCGATCAACGCGACGTCGCCGAACCCGTGTGCGACCAGCTCGATGCGGCGGTAGATGAACGCGCGCATCAGGATCTCGCTGATCTCCGGTTCGGTCTGGACGAGATGCCGCACGGCCTCGTGGCTGAGCTCGACGACCTCGCCCGGCTCGACGACCTCCGCGCGCGTCAGCGAGCGGCGCCCGAGGAACAGGTTCGCCTCGCCGGTGAACCGCCCCGGGCCGTGGACCACGACGACGGTGTCGCCCTGCAGCGACGGACGGACAATCTGCACCTGCCCGCTCTTGACGACGAAGAAGGGAACGGGCGTGTCACCGACGTCGATGAGCACGTCGCCGCGCGTCACCGCGCGCAACGAGCCCTGGCGCGCGATCTGGTCGATCTGCTCCGGCGTCAGCGTCGGGAACATGAGCGCCTGGTGGGAGGCGCTCACGCGCGGCATTATCTGGACTGGATCGGCCATGACGGCTGGTCAGACATCCGGGTGTCTATGTAAGCCATGATAAAGAATTGCGGCGAATGTCACACCATCGTCCCGGCGGCGGCTATCGGAATCCATGGCCCGACACGCAGCCCGCCGGCTTTCGCGATTTCCTGCGGTGGCAGTTGGTCGAGCGGCGCGGGCGCCGGCTCGCGCCGACCCCGGCGCGCGACTCGCTCGCCAGGCGGACGCCGGCGATCGTCACGCCGCGCGCGCAGCCGGGCTACCGCGCGGTGACGTGGGTGGGCCACGCGACCGTGCTCCTGCAGCTCGGGCCGCTCAACATCCTCACCGATCCGGTGTGGAGCGAACGCGCCTCGCCGTCCCGCTGGGTCGGTCCGCGCCGCTTCATGGCGCCGGGAGTCGACTTCCGCGAATTGCCGGAGATCGATGTGGTGCTCCTCTCCCACAATCATTACGACCATCTCGATGCGCCGACCGTGCAGCGAATCGCGGGCAGGTTTCCGCAGGCGACGTGGTTGTGCCCGATGGGGCTGGGGACGCTGCTGCAGAGGCTCGGCGTCCGCCAGGCCGTGGAGCGCGATTGGTGGGAGACCGTCGATGTGCCAGGCGTGTCGGCCACGTGCGTCCCCGCGCAGCATTTCAGTTCGCGGACACTCGGCGACCGTGGCGACACGCTGTGGTGCGGCTGGGCTGTCGCCGCCGACGGCGTGCGCATCTTCTTCGCGGGCGATACGGCGCTCCATCCCGAGTTCGGCGAGATCGGCGCGCGCCTCGGACCGTTCGATCTGGTGATGCTGCCTATCGGGGCGTACGAGCCACGCTGGTTCATGCGCACGGTGCACATGAACCCGGAGGACGCCATCGCCGCCTATCGCGCGCTGATCGACGGCGCGCCGGCGCCGCCGCCCTGCCTGACCTTGCACTGGGGAACGTTCCGGCTGACCGACGAGCCGGTCGAAGAGCCGCCCGCCCGGTTTGCGGAGCGCTGGCGGCAGGCCGGATGGCCCGACACGGCGAACTGGACGCTCGCGCACGGAGAAACCCGACGGCTGTGAACACGGAGCGTGACTGCGATGAAAACGTGGATCGCCCTGTTTCGCGGGATCAACATCGTCGGCAACAACCGGCTGCCCATGAAGGATCTGAAGCGGCTGCTCGAAAAGAACGCCTGCGTGGACGTCCAGACCTACATCCAGAGCGGCAACGTGATCTTCCGGAGCGCGGCGCCCGATCCCTCGCGCCTGGCGAAGCAGCTGGGCGCCGCGGTGTCGGCGCGTCATGGCTTCGAGCCGCACGTGCTGGTGCTGACGCCGCGCGAGCTGGCGAACGCCGCCGCCGGCAACCCCTACCCGGAGGCCGACGAGCACCCGGCGACCGTTCACCTGTTCTTTCTCGCCGCGCGCCCGAAGAAACCGGACCTGGAATCGCTGGAGTCGCTCCGGACCGGCACCGAGCGCTTCACGTTGAAGGGGAAGGTGTTCTACCTCCACACGCCCGACGGGTTCGGCAGGTCGAAGCTCGCCTCGCGCGCCGAACGGCTGCTCGGCATCGAAGCCACCGCCCGCAACTGGAGGACCGTGACGACGCTCGTCGGGATGACGCACGACGCGCGATAGCCGGCCCGCGCGCGCGAGACACAAACGTCGTCTGCCAGTCACAGCCGGGCAACACGCGCTCGCTACGCTCCTCGTTCGAAACATCCACAGCAGCGAGGAGGCAACGATGCACACACGGACATTGAGATGGCTGGCAGCGATGGGAGTCGTGGGACTGGCCACGACGGCAGCCGCGCACGAGTTCGAACACAGGGGATTGGGCTTCGACTTCGGCCTGTTCAGGGATCATCAGCTCGACGCGCACTCGGAGCGCCTGTTCGGCGTCGAGCGCGGCCTCGACGCCTCGTCAACGGAGAGCATTGGCGCAACCGACGCGAACGCCGATCCGACGAAGCTCGTGACGCTCGCCAAGGGGCTGCGCGCGCACGTGGTCACCGCCCAGCCGAACGCGGGGGCGAACATCGACCAGATGGCGCTGTGGCCCAACGACCGGTTCCCGACGCACCTGATCGTGGCGAACGAGGAAGGTCCGGCGCAGGCGGGTCTGCAGCGCATCCGGCTCTCCGACGGTCTCGTTGAAACGATCCTCAGCGGCACGTCAGCCGGCGATCCCGTGCGGCGGACCGCGTGGGGCACGATCCTCTTCGGCGAGGAGAACGGCACCGACGGCTGGATGATCGAGATCAGCGATCCGCTCCACACCACCGGCGTCACCTTCAACCGCGCCACGGGCGTATCGTCGGACCCGGTGCACGTCGCGACGCGGCCGGCGCTCGGACGCATGTCGTTCGAGGGGATCGCACTCTATCCGAACGGCATGATGTATTACATGGACGAGAACCGGCCGTTGAACGGCGTACCGGGCGGCGCGTACTTCAAGTTCATCCCGGCGACGCCGTGGAACGGCACGCCGGTTACCGACCTTTCCGCATCACCGCTCGTCGCGGGCGGCATCTACGGGCTCCGTCTCG
This sequence comes from Vicinamibacterales bacterium, assembly GCA_035635535.1. Lineage (GTDB taxonomy): Bacteria > Acidobacteriota > Vicinamibacteria > Vicinamibacterales > UBA2999 > Gp6-AA40. The sequence goes on from DASQAX010000154.1 coordinate 7,533, forward strand.
GCAAGCGCAGCGGCAACACCGACTACGGCCAGGCGACGCAGACGGGTCTCGGCACCTGGATCCCCGTCACCAGCGTCCCGAACACGAACCTGCGTGCCGCGGCGGCCGCGCTGAAGCTCACCGGCTACTACCGGCCCGAAGACGCCGAGGTCGATCCGGTGGCGCTCGCCGCGGGCAACGTGCGCTTCTGCGCGAACAACACCGGCAACGAGAGCCAGGACCACACCTGGGGCGAGACCATCTGCGTGACCGACGGCACGCTCGCGCAGGCGACCGCGAACACCGCGGTGCCCGAGGTGCAGTATCTCGTCCTCGGCAGCACGGACTTCGCGATGTCCGACAACATCGCGTTCGAGCCGATTCACGGCAACTTCGTGATCAACGAGGACGGTGACGGCCCGGAGGCCGGCCGCAACAACGACATCTGGTCGTGTCTCGACGACGGCGACGATGCCGACGATCAGTCGGATGGCTGCGTCCGCGTGATCTCACTGAACGACCTGACGGCCGAATCGACCGGCGGCGTCTTCAACACGTGGGGCGACCACTATTACGTCAGCATCCAGCACAACGTGACGGGCCACGGCGTCGTGCTGGACGTCACCGGCTGGCGCTGACCGGGCGTCTCGAGCAGTGCGTCGCCGGCGCACCTGGACGCCGGCGACGCCGCCTTCGAACGGCCGCGAAAGCAAACACCTCCATTCAGCGCGGGACGGTGTTCCGTAAAGATCTGGCGGCCGGACCCGGCCATGCGATAGTCTGTGCGCTTCTATGAGCAAAAAACGGGGAGCACCGCCACCAAAGCTTTCGATCGACCGGCAGCGGGCAGCCGAACGCGAGCTCACCGAGGCCGTCGACACCGCGAAGCGGCTGAAAGCCAGAGCGCGCGACGCCAAGAAAAGAGTCAAGCAGGCGAAGAAGGCCTCCAAGGAGGCATCGAAGGCCGCTCGAGCGGCGAAGAAAGCCGCCGAGAAGGCGCGCCGCGCCTACAAGAAGACCGTCGAGCGCGCGTCGAAGAAGCGCAAGAAGGCCGCGAAGGAACGCGAACCGATCGCCACGCCGAAGCGGACGACGCCGTCCCGCAACGAGCCGCGGTCAGCGCGACGGCGGGAGCGCGGCGAACGCGCGCGCGGCGGCATCTGGGAAGTCGGTGAAGATTCCGTCGACGCCGAGGTCGCGGAATCGCCGGAACTCGACTCCGACGTCCCCGTCGTAGAAGGGTGACAGGAACGCCGGCTCGCTCCGCAGCGTCCAGACGTGCACGACCAACCCCGCCGCGTGCGCGCGCGCAACGAGATCGTTTGGCGCCAGCAGCGTCCCGTCGGCCGCGGCGGGGATGACGAGACGCGTGCTGGGGCCGATGCCGTCGGCGTACGACTTGATCGCCCGCAGCTCCTCGTCCGTCGGCACCTTCCCCTCGAGCAGCTGAATCAGCTTGATCCTCGTCTTCGGACGGATCTCCCGCAGGTTCGTCTCGAACGACTGGATGAAGACCGGCGCGCTCGCGGTGTTCCATCCGTGCCGATCGAGCGAGGCCAGCAGGCGATCCTCCAGCGGCAGGCCGATGCCGCGGAAGTAGGTCGGGTGCTTCGTCTCCGGGTAGACGCCGATCGGGCGTCCGAGCTCGTTCCCCAGCTGCTGCGCCAGCTCGATCACCTCGTCGAAGGTCGGCACCTCGAACCGGCCGTCCCAGCCGTGTGAGCGGAAGTCGAGCCGTTCGCGCGCGCGCAGCGTCTTGAGCTCCGCGAGCGTGAAATCCTCCGAGAACCAGCCGGTGATCGGCGTGCCGTCCACGGTCTTCGTTCGTTTCCGATCGGGAAACTTCGCCGCCGCATCCGTGGTGCTCGCGATCTCGTTCTCGTGGCGCGCGATGAGCACGCCGTCCTTCGTGGAGACAAGGTCGGGCTCGATGTAGTCCGCGCCCATCTCGGCGCCCAGGCGGTAGCCGGCGATGGTGTGCTCGGGGCGATGTCCGGCTGCGCCCCTGTGGCCGATGATGAGCGGGGTCGCCATGGCGGCAGACCCTGCGATCGTAATGGCGATCGCGGTCAGCAGTCGTGACATGCGGCTCCGCGCCCGATGCGCCGCGCCTACGACGCGCGGGTGAACGAGGCGTTGCGCGATTCGACGAGGAAGCGCGCGTCGACGAGTGCGGAGAGTACCGCATCGCAGAGCGCAGCGTCCAGCGCCCAGAGCCGTCGCGCCTGCGCGCGCGTCAGCCGGAGTCCCGGCATCTCCAGGTACTCCGCCCGCACGCGCCGCAGCACCTCGTCCGGAACCAGCGGCTCCGCGCTCATCGATCCGGGTCCTCGCACGCGCGCCGGTACGGCGGGATCCGACGGCCCGCACGCGAGTCGTCAGGCTCGTATGGCAGCAGTTCCCAGACGGGAATCCGGACGCCGACCGCGTGTGAGCGGACCGCGCATTCCGGCGACCGCGTCTCGATGATGCGCGTGTGTGCAAGACCGGTCTGCGGGTGGCACGCGACATACACCCGGCAGCCGCAACCGAGGGTGACTGTGTAGGACATGGCGGCAATCACCCTAATCCCCACGGGTGTCGGGCGCGTGTCGCCGGCATCACATTTTCGTGGCTCCGCCTTACGCGAGACATCAGGCCGCCCATGAACCGTCCCGAAAAAGGGTCAGCGCGACGTCGACGTTGCTGCGCAGTGCCCGCCTGATCGCCGGCCAGTTCTTCTCGCAGCGCACCAGTGTCTTCCACGAGTAGAGATGCTTCGGCTTGTGGAAGTCGCTGTTGGCGATGTAGGGGTAATGCTTGAGGCTCGTCACGGGGAAGAGGTCGTCGCGGTTGGCGGCCTCCCAGACATCCACGAGGCTCGACAGTTCCTCGCGATGGTCCCACAGGTAGCAGGTGCTGATCTCGAAGCGCCGCGGCGCCCGGTGATGCGGGTGACAGGCGATGCTCAGCCCGCCCTGCCGCCGGATCTCGCGGAGGATGGCGTCGGCGGACTGGTCGGCGCTGATGTAGCGCTTGATGTCGAGCGCGATGATGTGCGAGTTCTTGCGGCCGCGCAGCCGGTTCTGCGTCACCTCGGCGCCGGCGACGACGAGCAGGCCGTAGCGGTCGAGCGCCCGCTGCGCTTCCGCCGCGATATCGGCCAGGTAGGTCTCGAACTCCTGCTCGCGCAACCCGAACCGCCGCCGGCCGAGCGAGGCGATGCGCCCCGCGCGCGCGAGCAGGTCCTTCTTCATCAGGATGTGATCGGTGATCGCGATGACGTCGAACTTGCCGGTCGATCCGTACAGGTCCACCACCTCGCGCACCGACAGCGCCCCGTCGCTCCACTTCGAGTGCACGTGGAAGTCGCACAGCAGAAAGGGCTCGTAACCAGGCATCAGATCCTCACGTCGACATGTGCCGTGTCTTTCGGCCGGTGATGCAGCAGCTCGGACACGAAGTTGCGGACGTAGAGACGGAACACTTCGCGCTTCCCCATCGCGATGTAGCGCCGGGCGGAGGTGTAGAGGTAACAGTCGTGAAAGAGGCCGACCTTGCCGACCGCACACAGGCGGCGGCCCAGGTTCGTGTCCTCGCCGTGGAACTCGATGGAGGTGTCGAAGCCGCCGATGCGCTCGAGCGCCTCGCGGCGGACGGCGAAATTGCCGCCGTAGAAGATCGTGCCGACGCGCAGCAGGTGCTTGACGAGCAGCTGCGTCGCGGGCGCCAGCGTGAAGTCGTAGGCCCGGATGAGCGCGCGTCCGCTCCAGTCCCAGTCGTAATACCGGTAGGGCCCGGAGAGCGCGACGAGCGCGGGGTCGCGGGCGAACCGCCGTTCGATCCGCTCGATCCACGTCAGCGGCGCGCGGCAGTCGGCGTCGGCGTAGATCAGGACGTCGCCCGTCGCGCGGCGGCGGCCCGTTTCGCGCGCGACCACGAGGCCTTTGCGCGGCTCGTCCACCAGGCGCACGTCCGCCACCTGCGACGCCACGAGGGCCGTCTCATCGGTGCTGGCATTGTTGACGACCAGGAGTTGGTCCGGCACACGCGACTGGGCGAGGACGGAATGCAGGCAGGGCCGGAGGTAGCGCGCCTCGTTATGCGCGCAGACAATGACGCTGATCTTCAGCGCCATCGCTGCGCGATCGTGACCGGACGCCGTGGTATACCCACGCGCATGCTCCACAGGCTGATGGGGCCGCGTGACGCCGGGATCTCGGCCGTGCAACAACGGCGTTAAAATCGCTGCTTCCTTCGGTCACGATGGCCATCTCCTTCGAATTCTTCGGCTCGGGCAGCGGCGGGAGCGCCGACGAGCTGCGCAACCGGCTGCGTCGCCTCGAGGCCCTCATCGCCCGCGCCCCGGTGCCGATTGCGATTGCGCACGACGCCGAGTGCCACATGATTTCCGCCAACGAGGCGCTCGCGGAGCTGCTGGGCGTGTCGCCAGACGAAAACATCTCGCTGACGCCGTCGGGGGGCCAGGCGCCGAAGTACCGCATTCAGCAGGACGGCAAGGACATGCCGCGGAGTCAGCTGCCGATGCAGTACGCCATCGCCCACCGGTCGTCGGTCCGGAACGAGATCGAGGTCCTGCGCGCCGACGGCACGGTCCGCTACATCCAGAACGACGTCGAGCCGCTGTACGATTCCGACGGTACGGTGATCGGCTGCGTGAGCGTGTGCGTCGATCAGACGGAGCGGCGGCGGGCGGAGCGCCTGCTGCGCGAGTCCGACCGCCGCAAGGACGAATTCCTCGCGTCGCTGTCACACGAGCTGCGCAGCCCGCTCGTGCCGCTGCGCAACGCGCTCGACGAGCTGCGGCGCTCGGGCGGCGACCCGCTGGCCGCCGGGCGGGCGTACGCCGTCATGGAGCGGCAGCTCTTTCACCTGGGCCGCCTCACCGACGATCTGCTCGACGTCTCGCGCATCACGCGCAACGCGATCGATCTCCGTCGCGATCGCATCGACATCCGGGTCGTCCTGCACAGCGCCATCGAGACCACGCAGCCGCTCATCGCGGTGGCGGGCCAGATTCTCACGGTCGACATGCCGAGGGAATCGGTCTGGGTGCACGCGGACTTCACGAGGCTCGCGCAGGCGATCTCGAACCTGATGAACAATGCGGTCAAGTACACGCCGCGCGGCGGGCGCATCAGGCTCCGCGCCGCCGAAGACGACGGCGACGTGATGATCAGCGTGAGCGATACCGGCGTCGGCATCGCACAGTCGGTGCTGCCGCACATTTTCGACGTGTTCATGCAGGGAGACGACCCAACGGGCCAGCCGCGCGACGGCCTCGGCATCGGGTTGACGCTCGCACGGCGGCTGATCGAGCTGCACGACGGGCGCATCCAGGCCATGAGCGAGGGACCGGGCACCGGCGCCACGTTCGTGATTCGACTGCCGCGCTCCGACCGATAGCCTGTCGCGCCGCAGCGCGACGCGCGGAGGCGGAACGGCCGGCGGTTTGCTTTGACGCTATGTTCATGTCCGGCGACACGCTTGCGATCGTCCTTGGCGGCGGCCAGGGGTCTCGTCTGTTTCCGCTCACCTCGACGCGCTCCAAGCCGGCGGTGCCGATCGGCGGGAAGTACCGGCTGATCGACGTCCCCGTGAGCAGCTGCCTGCACGCGGACATCCGGCGCATCTACGTCCTGACGCAGTTCAACTCCGCGTCGCTCAACCGCCACGTCTCGCTCACCTACCGGCTCGACATGTTCTCGCAGGGGTTCGTCGAGATCCTCGCGGCGGAGCAGACGCCCGACAATCCCAACTGGTTCCAGGGGACCGCCGACGCCGTGCGCCAGGCGGCGCGCCACTTCGCGCAGCATGAGGCGCACTACTACCTCATCCTCGCGGGCGATCACCTGTACCGGATGGATTATTCCGAGATGATCCTCGCGCACCAGGAGCAGCACGCCGACATCACGATTGCTGCACAGCCCGTCGACCCCGACACCGCGACGCAGATGGGCATCTTCCGCTTCGACACCGGCGGCGATATCGTCGCGTTCGAGGAGAAGCCGAAGGCCGATCGCCTGAAGGAGATCGGCCGCAGCATTCCACGAGGCGCCGCCTTCGGGCGGCACACGGATGAGCAGCCGTTCATGGCATCGATGGGGATCTATGTCTTCTCACGCGACGTCCTGCTGCAGATGCTCGAGCGCGAGCCGGGGCTCGACTTCGGCCGCGAGCTGATCCCCAACGCGCTGAACAAGTACAAGGTGAAGCCGTACCTCTATCGAGGCTACTGGGCCGACGTCGGGACGATCGAGTCCTTTTACGAGGCCAACGTCATGCTCGGCCGCGTGGCCGCGCCGTTCCGGTTCTGGGATCCGTCCCGTCCCATTTACACGCACCAGAGGCACCTGCCCGGCGCACGCCTGACCGATTGCAAGGTGCGCAACTCGATCGTGACGGATGGCTGCTACCTGGACCGCTGCGGGATCGACGACAGCGTCGTCGGCATCCGGACCCACATCGAGGCGGGCGCGAAGATCAGTCAGTCCGTGCTGCTGGGCGCCGACTTCTACGAGGACGGCCATCCGAAGGACGGCCTGCCCGACCTCGGCGTCGGGCGCGATGTCGTGCTGAACCACACGATCATCGACAAGAACGCGCGCATCGGCGACGGGTCGCGGCTGGTGAACGAACGCAACGTGGATTACGCCGATGGCGACGGTTGGTACATCCGAGGAGGCATCGTCGTCGTGCCGAAGGACGGGGTGATTCCGCCGGGCACCGTCGTCTAGTCTAGTTGGCCGTTGGTCGTTGGCCGTTGGCCGTTCGCGGCTGGTGGTTACCGAGCGCGCGTTACGCGATCTCGTACTCGCGGAGCAATGCGATGACCGTTTCGCGGCTTGCGTGAAAGCCGCAAAGAGCAAATACAACGCCGATCGGCTTGATATTGGGCGTCGCCGTCTGCGCCGCGTGCGCATCGACAACGTGCTGATGAATGACGCTCACCACAATCTACTAACTGTCAACGACCAACGGCCAACGGCCAACGGAGTCAGCGGCCAAGAGCCTGATTGATCGTCTCCCTCAGCGCGGCCAGCGTCGCCGGCGACCCCGTGAAGAGCCCGTCGGGATACCGGCTCTCCCGGATCATGTTCCTGTAGATGGCGTCGCTCTGATACAGGTTCAGCCCGAGCCCCGCGAGGTATTGCAGCCGCAGGTTGCGATCGCGATTGAGCGCCGCTCCGCTGAGCCACGCGCTCATGTCCTTCGAGTGGCCCGCGTAGGTGCCGAACAGCTCCGTCGCGGAGTGGATCCCGATCTCCGCGAGCGAGCGGGCGACGGGCGCGTTCGCCGGGTTGCGGAGACGCGCCTCCACGCGATCGACGTCGATCGGCTTCGGCTCCGCCTGGCCGAGCAGCACGAGGTCGTAGCCGAGGCCGTTCGACGTGTTGGCGAACACCATCCCGCCGGGAAACGCGTCGAGAAACGTCGCCACCTCGCTCTTCACCGCCGCGTCGTTGCTCTCGTACAGCTGCACGAACAGCGTGACGACGCCGCCGGGGTTGAGATGGGCCTTCGCGACGTCGAAGAACTCGCGCGTGTACAGCGTCGCCGCGCCGCGCACCCACGGGTCGAGCGGGTCCGATGTGATCGCGTCGAACTTGTCCTTCGTGGTCAGCAGGTAATGCCGCGCGTCGTCGAGATGTACCGTCACCTTCGGATTGGCGACGACGTTGAAGTTGTAGTCGGCGAAATATTTCGAGACGACGCGCGGGACGAGCGGCTCGATTTCGGCGATGGTCTCGCTCTTCACCTGCGGATCGACCGACACGGCGCCCGCGGTCACGCCGGCCCCACATCCGATCACCAGCACGCGCTGCGGGTTCTCGGGCACCAGCGTCGTCAGGTGGCCGAGCATCCGCTGCAGGCGCATGTCCTGCGGCTCGCTCGACGCCTGCACCTTGCCGGCGTTGTGGTAGTTGAGCACGCCGCCCGGCGTTCTCGACACCGCGACCGAGGCGGTCACCCCTTCGCCGGCGTAGATGATCTCGTTGATGCCGACCCACGTCGCGGCGTACCGCCCGTAGGCGACGAGAATGCCTGGCAGCGGCGGGACGCTGCGAACCAGGAGGCCCGCGGTCGCGCCGGCGACGATCATCGCGACGATCGCGGTCAGACCACGGTGACGGCGCGGTTCAATCCCTCGAGTCGCCCCGTCATCGGCGTCCGACCCCCGGGCCAGCATCAGCAATCCCGAGATGGCGGAGATGACGATCAGCACCTGCTGCGACCTCTGGCTGCCGATCGCCGCGACGAGGATCAGGCTCGTGACGAGGGCGCCGGCGATCGCGCCGACGGTGTTGGCGGCATACACGCCGCCGACGAGGCGGCCGGCGTCCTCGCCTTCGCGCGCCGCGGCGCTGATCGCGAGCGGAAAGCTCGCGCCCCACAGGATCGCGGCGGGGAGCACCACCCAGAACGCGCGCAGCAGGTCGAGGTCGAACTGGTAGACCGGGCTCTTGCCGATGGACGGGTTGATCGGCCAATAGGGCATCGACGCGCCGGTCGTGTGCGCCGCCCAGGCGATGGCGGCGCAGAGCAGCATCTGGCAGACGCCGAGCGGCACGCGCGAATGCGGGAACTGGCGCGCAATCGCGGACCCGATCGAGCTGCCGATGCCGAGCCCCGCGAGAAACACGGCGAGGATGAGCGAGAAGGTATAGGTCGTCGCGCCGAACAGCAGTGAGAGCAGGCGCGTCCAGATCACCTCGGCGCCGAGCGCGGTCATGCCGGACAGCGCAATCGCCACGTAGACGAGACGGTTGCCGCGCTGACGCACGGGCGCGACCGCAATCGGCGCTGGCCGATGCTCGACGCGTCCGGCGACCACCAGCGCGATCAGCGCGACCGCGACGTTCAGTGCGACCGCGACGAAGGTCGCCGTCGGCATGTCGTAGACGCGCAGCAGGTAGAAGCCGGCAAGCAGGCTGCCCGTCACCGCGCCGAGCAGGTTGCCGCCGTAGAAATAGCCGAGCCACGAGACCCCGTTTGGCGTCGCCTCGACGCCGCGGGCCACGACCGGCAGCGTGCCGCCCATCAGCAGCGTCGGCGGCAGCAGGCAGATGCTGGCGACGATGGCGCGCAGGATCAGGCTCGCGGTGCCGCTGCCCGCCCACGCCGTGTAGACGCCGCCGATGATTGGGACGCCGTACAAGACCACGACGCCGAACAGGCCGATGCCCAGCTCGAGAAACGCGTAGACGCGCAGCGGATGCTGGCTCGGCGTCACGAACCGCGGCAGCAGGAGGCTGCCGAGACACATGCCGCCCATATAGATGCCGAGCAGGACGCCGAGCGACACCGCCGACGAGCCGATCGACAGCTGCAGGAGCTGGAACCAGACGACTTCGTAGATGAGCGCCGCGCAACCGGACCCGATGAAGAGCAGCAGCAGGGCGGGCAGCCACGCGGCCGCCGTCCCGCGACCGGCCGCAGGGATTGGGGCTTCCTCCAAGGAGGTCATGTGAGGCGGGATACTATCATCGGTATTGTTCTGTTTACTTCCGGCGCCGCGTGCACGGATACGCGCCGGACCATCCCGCGCGAGCATCGCGGGCATGGGATAATCACAAGATGGATCGCGCCAAGCCGCTGATTCTGCTGGTAGAGGACCAGTCCGAGCTGCGCGAGATGTACGCGCAGCAGCTCGAGCTCTCCGGCTTCGACGTGATCCAGGCGTCCAACGGCGCCGATGCCCTGACGCACACCGCGGCCCACGCCCCCGATGTCGTGCTGATGGACCTCAGTCTCCCGATTCTCGACGGCTGGGAAGCGACACGGCGCCTGAAGGCCGACGTGCGCACCGCACACATTCCGGTCGTTGCGCTCACCGCCCACGACGGTTCCGGCGAGCTGCAGCGCGCCACGCTTGCCGGCTGCGACTGGTTCGTCCCGAAGCCCTGCCCGCCCGACGCGCTCATCACGGAAATCCGCCGGGTTCTCGCCCGCGTGTAACGCACATTTAACTTCTTCGTCACCGCGCGGAAACGCCCGTTCACTACGGTGAGCCGTGGGGACAGCCATGAAAGCTGGACGGACACGGGTACTCGTCGTCGAGGACGAGCAGGATATCGCCGGACTCATCAAGCACGCCCTCGAACGGGAGGCGGCGGTGGACGTCGAAATCGCAAGCAGCGGCGATACGGCGTTGAAGAGCGTCACCGAGGACCTGCCGGACCTCGTGATTCTCGACCTGAATCTTCCGGTGCTGAGCGGCATCGAGGTCTGCCGCATCCTGCGCGGCCGGCCCGAGACGGCGAAGCTGCCGGTGATCATGCTGACCGCGCGATCGACGGAAAGCGATCGCATCTCCGGGCTGGACGTCGGCGCCGACGACTACATCACCAAGCCGTTCAGCCTCCGCGAGCTCGCGGCGCGCGTGCGCGCGGTGCTGCGGCGCCGTGCCGACGGGGATCGCGACGGCGTCACGCCGGTCTATCGCGGCAAGCACATCGTCGCCGACTTCGACGCCGTCGCCGTGCAGGTGGACGGCGAGCCGGTTCGCCTCACGCGGCGCGAGTTCGAGCTGCTTCGCTACCTCGTCGCGAACAAGAACCGCGTGCTGTCGAGAGATCGGCTGCTCGAGCGCGTGTGGGGATACGACCAGGCGATTGAAACGCGGTCCGTGGACGTGCACGTCGGCCGCCTGCGCGGAAAGCTCCGCACGGCCGGACAGCAGATCGAAACGGTCGTCGGCCTGGGCTATCGCTTCGTCGAATAGCTCGCGGATGCGTCTACGATTCGTTCCAGCCGCTCTTTTCGAGCCGTGCGGCTTCCAGCGCGAACGTCATGCGCGCGCGCTCCACGCGATGCCAGTCTCGATAGCGGACCCACCGAAGCACGCGGCTGTCCTGTTCGTCACGAACCTCCCAGCCGGATGCGCCCGTTGAAACGATGGTGAACTTGCGGATGTGAGCAGCCTTCTGAAGACGACGTGTATACATGATCGCGACGGCAACGATCTGTACTCCGACACGCCGCTGCCACGCGTAAATATTTTGTAAACATGTCAGTTGACCTAACGAGTTGGCACTCGAATTGTCAGCGCCCGCGGGCGAACCTGCGCCGAAATCCCCAGCGTTCCGGCGATCGGCTCGCCATCGAGGTGATAGACGACCGGGTGCGGCGAGGTGATGTGCACGGATTCGGTCCTGGCCATCGTGACGCCGCCAAGCCGTTCGATCCTGCCCATGAACACGAGCGGCAGCTCCACGCAGGCGCGCATCAGCGGCCGCACGCTCACGGTGATCACATCGAGCCGGCCGTCATCGAGCAGCGCGTGCGGCGCGATCATCGCGCCGTTGCCGTACTGGCGCCCGTTGGCAATCGCCACGAGCAGCATCGGCCCGGTCGTCGACGCGGACGGCGTGGTGACCGTCAACCTGTCCGGTTCGTAGCGTGACAGCTCGCGGAGCGTCATCGCAATGTACCGCGAGAAGCCGCGCTTCTCGAGACCATCCACCGCAAAGCGGTGCGCCACGCGCGCATCGAGACCGATCCCCGCGACGTTGAAGAACAGCCGGCCGTCGACGTCCCCCGCGTCGATGACGCGCTCGGCGCCGCCGAACGCGACGTCGAGGGCCGCGGCCGCGTCGAACGGGATGCCGAGATCGCGCGCCAGCCCGTTGCCCGAGCCGCTCGGCACGAGCGCGAGCGCGGCGCCCTTGAACGCGAGCGCGGTCCCGATCTCGTTCATCGTCCCGTCGCCGCCCCACGCCGCGATGGTCGTGATCCCCCGTTCGACCGCGGCCAGCGCGAGCTCGCGCGCGTGTCCCGGACGCTCGGTGATGAACACGTTCGACGGGTCGCATCCGCGCGAAGAGAGGAAGGCTGCCGCCTGCGCCGCGCGGGCGCGCGCGACGTCGATGCGCCCTCCGGTCCCTGAGATGGGGTTGATGACGACCGCTATCGAGCGAGGCGTCGCAGCACCTTCGGCGGCAGAAACCACACGAGCTCGCCCGGGCGGCGCGAGGTCAGTCCCTGGAGGGCGATGCAGCAGATGCCGCCCTTCTTGAACGGCAGCGCGCGCGACGAGGCGATCACGTGCGCCGCCAGCTCGCCGAGCCCCGGCTCGTGCCCGACGAGCGCAATGCGGTGCCGCTTCGCCGCCCGACTCAGCTCGCTCATCACCTGCCTCGGCGAGTGGCCCGGCGCCAGCGCCTCCAGCGTCTTTACCGACGTCTTGTTGCCGAGGCCGTGGGCAAGAATCGCGGCCGTCTGTTTGGCACGGACCAGCGGGCTCGTGAAGATCTCGTCGATCTCGACATCGAACCACGCCAGCCCCGCGACGGCTTCCTTGAACCGGGTGATGCCGGTATCGGTCAGCGGACGCTTCGTGTCGTCGGGCCACTCCTCGCCGCGTTCGGCGGCAATCGCGTGGCGGACGATGTAGAGGTCGCAGGGTTCCATCGGTCAGGCCGCGGACGACCGCGCCCGATCGCGCGGCTTGCCGGCGGTCATCAACCGGTGAGACAGCGACAGGAGGGCCGGCCGCGCGGCCATGTAATGGCCGTGGAGCTGGCGGCATTCGGTCTCGAGGCGGCGGACGAGCCGATCGAGATCGGCTGACACCTGCAGCGTCGACGCGCCCGGAGAGCTCTGAATGCCGCGCGTGCGCGCGATGAGCACCTCGAGGTCGTGCATCCGTCCGAGCAGGTCCTGCGCCTGCTTGAGCGCGCGGACCCGCGCCGCGTTGCGCGAGCTGGCGGCGCGCGGCATCAGCTCCAGCGTGTAGCGCAGCTTCTTCACCGCGATGCGGACCGCGTGCAGCCGGTCGGGCAGATAGAGGCCCGCGGCATCCTCGATCGCCGCCTCGAGACGGCGGGCGCGGCGGCCCGCTCGCGCGCGCGCGAATGCGGCGCCCTGGGCGTCGCGCGGCCGCTTGTCATCGCCCTGCCTGCGCGCCACCGACACCGCGCGCTTGCGCAGCTTGTCGATGTCGAAGTCGTCGATGCGGTCCCGGACGTCGGCCTGCAGGTGCTGGCGCTCCTCGATGATCGACGCCCGAAGGCGGTCAACCGCCGCGTGGGGCACTTCCCCGCGCTTCTCCAGCTCGTCCAGGATGAGCAGCTCGACGTCGAGCTCGCGCACCGGTCCGAGCGCACGCGTCAGGCGGCGCACCGAACGGGCGAGCTTGTCGGCCTTCGCACCGGAGCCGACGATGGGGAGCGCCGCGCGCAGCCGCCGGGTGGCCACGCGGGCCTGGTGCAGAGACGCGGCGTTGCCGGTCTTGGCGGCCGGCAACGCGCGGCCAAGCGCCATGACACGCTGACGGATGAGGTATTCCGCGGCGGGAGTGCGCATAATCAGGGGGCAGCGGAAGGGGGCACCCTTCTCACACTATACATGCGCATCGCGGCAATCGACATCGGCACCAACTCGGTCCACATGATCGTGGTGCTGGTCCGCCCGGACCTGTCGTTCGAGGTGATCGATCGCGAGAAGGCCATGGTCAGGCTTGGCGCCGGCGGCCTCGACGGGCGCGCGCTGACGTCCGAGGCGATGACCGCCGCGCTCCAGGCGCTGTCGAGGTTCAAGCGCCTCGCCGAATCGCATCGCGTCGACGAGATTCTCGCCGCGGCCACGAGCGCCACGCGCGAGGCGCGCAACGGCGGCGAGTTCCTCGCGCGCGTCGAACGCGACACCGGCATCCGGCCGCGCGTGATCTCCGGGGTCGAAGAGGCGCGCCTCATCCACCAGGCCGCGGTGTACGGCGTGGACGTCGCTGGCGGCCGCGCGGTGGTGATCGACATTGGAGGCGGCAGCGTCGAGATCACGCTCGGCACGGCGACGACGGTGCAGCTGGCGCGCAGTTTCAAGATAGGGGCGATCCGGCTGACGGAACGGCTGGTGCGAAGCGACCCGCTCTCGAACCGCGACGAGCGGAAAATCGTCAAGCACGTGCTCGCCGAAGTCGACCGGCACTGCGAGCAGATCGTGGCGGCCGGCTTCGACCGCGTCATCGGCACGTCCGGGACGATTCTCAGCATCGGCGCCGTCGCGGCCACCGCGGCGCGCGGCGGCCCGCCGTCGGAGCTGCGCAACCTGCATATCTCCGCCAAGCAGATCCGCCGACTGCGCAAGGATGTAACCGGGCGCGATCTCGAGCGGCGGCTGGCGATTCCGGGGCTCGACCCGCGCCGCGCCGACCTCGTCGTGGCGGGCGCGGTGCTGCTCGACACCATCCTCCGCCGGCTCGGCGCGGAGGAGCTGACGCTGTGCGACCTCGCGCTGCGGGAAGGACTCGTCCTCGATTACACCCGCCGCAACCGGCGCCAGATCGCGCAGATCGACAACATTCCCGACGTCAGGCGCCGCAGCACGCTGGAGCTGGCCGAGCGCTGCAGCTATTACGCGGAGCACGCCAACCAGGTCGTCCGCCTGTCGCTCGCGCTGTTCGACCAGACCCGCGCGATACACGCGCTGACCGATCGGGAGCGCGAGTGGCTGGAATATGCGGCGCTGATGCACGACATCGGCGGCCACATCAGCTACTCCGGCCACCACAAACATTCGTACTACCTGATCAAGAACGGCGACCTGCGCGGGTTCCACCCCGACGAAATCGAGGTGATGGCGCTCGTGGCGCGCTACCACCGCCGCGGCACGCCGCGCCGGTCGCACGACGAGTACGCGCAGCTGCCGTCCTCGCTCCGGCGGACGGTGAAGACGCTTGCGTCGATCCTTCGCGTCGCCGAGAGCCTCGACCGCAGCCACGCGCAGCCGATTTCCGGCCTCGAGGTGCACGACCGCGGCGACGACATCGTCATCAACCTCCACGCGGCGGGCGACGCGGAGCTCGAGGTCTGGGCGACCGGGCGGCACCTGGAGCCGTTCGAGGAGCTCGTCGGCAAGCCTGTCCGGCTGGAGATGGCCGAGGCGATTAACACGGATTTTACAAGTCGGAAACGGGTGCGAAATTCGCGTCCGCTACGGTCGTCCCATGGCACAGTTTCAGAGTCGTTACATCGCGTTCGTGCTGGCGGCAACGGTGCTGACCGCCTGCGGCGGCGCGACGCAGCCCGTTCCCGCTAACAACGGCGGCGCGGCCGGCAGCGGGCAGGCGCTGCAGATCAACGGCGCCGGGGCCACCTTCCCGAACCCGATTTACTCGAAGTGGTTTGCCGAGTACAACAAGCTCCACCCCGAGATCCGCATCAACTACCAGTCGATCGGTTCGGGCGGCGGCATCCAGCAGCTGACGAACCAGACGGTGTTCTTCGGCGCGACCGACGGCCCCATGAACGAGGAGCAGCTGAAGGCGGCGCCCGGGCCGATCCTGCACTTCCCCACCGTGCTTGGCGCCGTCGTGCCCGTCTACAACATCCCCGGGCTCACCGACGAGCTGAAGTTCACCGGGCCGGTCCTGGCGGACATCTATCTCGGCAAGATCAAGAAGTGGAACGATCCGGCGCTCGCGAAGCTGAATCCCGGCGCCAAACTGCCGGCGACCGACGTGACCGTCGTGCATCGCTCGGATGGGTCCGGCACCACCTACATCTTCGTGGACTACCTGTCGAAGGTGTCTCCCGAGTTCAAGTCGCAGGTCGGCGTCAACACCTCGGTGAAGTGGCCGGCGGGGGTCGGCGGCAAGGGGAACGAGGGCGTCTCCGGCCTCGTGACGCAGACGCCCGGCTCGATCGGCTACGTCGAGCTGATTTACGCGCTCCAGAGCAAGATCGCCTTCGGCTCGGTGCAGAACGCCGCGGGCGAATTCGTGAAGGCGTCCGAGGATGCGGTGACCAGGGCGGCCGACTCCGCTGCGGCCACCATGCCGCCCGATTTCCGCGTCTCGATCACCAACGCCCCCGGGGCCGGCGCGTACCCGATCTCGTCGTTCACGTGGATTCTGCTCTACGAGGATCCGAAGGATAAGGCGTCGGGCAAGGCGATGGTGGACTTCATGCGATGGGCGCTGACCGACGGCCAGAAGTACTGCGCCGATCTCGGCTACGCCCCGCTCCCGGGCACCGTCGTCATGCTCGAGCAGGCGGCGCTCGCCAGGATCAAGGTGTCGTAGGCAGGCGCCCGTGCGCTCCCCCGATCTCGGGTTCCGCCTCGGCATCGGCGTCTTCGCCGCCGCGCTGGTCGCCATCGTCGCCGGCATCGGCGCCGTGCTGGCCAACGACTCGTGGCTGTCGCTGCAGCGGTTCGGGCTGAACTTCTGGCGCACGAGCAACTGGGACCCGGTCGCGGGCGAGTTCGGGGCGCTGCCGTTCATCTGGGGCACGCTCTACTCGTCGGTGCTCGCGCTGCTCCTCGCGACGCCCGTGGCGCTCGGCATCGCGGTGTTCATCTCCGAGCTGTGCCCGCAGTGGCTGCGCGCGCCGCTGATCTTCCTGACCGAGCTGCTGGCGGCGATTCCGTCGATCGTCTACGGGCTGTGGGGCATCTTCGTGCTGGTGCCGGTGGTCCGCGCTGTCGAGCTGACGATGCCCGAGTCGCTGCGCGCGTTGCCGCTCTTTTCCGGTCCGCCGTTCGGCGTCGGCATGCTGGCGGCCGCGCTGATTCTCGCCATCATGGTCGTCCCGTTCACCTCAGCGGTCGCGCGCGAGGTGCTCAAGACCGTGCCGATGACGCAGCGCGAGGCGGCCTACGCCCTTGGCGCGACGCGCTTCGAGGCGATTCGCGCGGCGATCTTCTTCGCGCGCACCGGCATCATCGGCGCCGTGATGCTCGGGTTCGGCCGCGCGCTCGGCGAGACGATGGCGGTCACCATGGTGATCGGGAACAACCCGCAGGTGGCGCTCTCGCTCTTCGCGCCGCAGTACACGATGGCGGCCGTGATTGCGAACGAGTTCACGGAGGCGGCCAACGCGCTCTACCTGTCGGCGCTGATCGAAATCGGCCTCGTGCTGTTCATCATCACACTGCTCGTCAACATGCTGTCGCGCGGCCTGATCTGGTCGATGGCGCGGCAGGTGCCGGTGAGGACCGCCGCGGCATGATGGCGAGGCGCACGCCTCCGGCGCGCAAGGTGCTGTCGGCGCTCTTCGTCGGCGCCTGCGGCCTGGCCGTGATTCTCGCGCTCATCCCGCTCGCGTTCGTGCTCTTCTTCGTCATCAGCCAGGGCGTCCAGTCGTTGAACCTCGATTTCTTCCTCAACAACCCGCGGCCGGTCGGCGAGGTCGGCGGCGGCATGGCCAACGCCATCGTCGGCACGCTGATCCTGACCGGACTTGCCGCGGCGCTCGCCGTGCCGATCGGCATCTTCAGCGGCGTCTACCTCTCGGAATACCGGGGCAGCCGGTTTGCGCCGACGGTCCGCTTCGCGGCCGACACGCTCAACGGCGTGCCGTCGATCGTCATCGGCGTCTTCGCCTACGCGGTCGTCGTCCTCCCGCTCGGGCATTTCAGCACGCTCGCGGGCGGGTTCGCGCTCGGCATCATGATGATTCCGATCATCGCGCGGACCACCGAGGAGCTGCTGCTGCTCGTGCCGAACGCGCTGCGCGAGGGGGCGCTGGCGCTCGGCGCGACGCGCGCACGGGCGGTGTTCAGCGTCATCGTGCCGGCCGCGCTGCCCGGCATCATCACCGGTGTCGTGCTGGCGCTCGCCCGCATTGCGGGTGAAACGGCCCCCTTGCTGTTCACCTCGTTCAACAACGCGTTTTTCTCGACGTCGCTGACGCAGCCGATCTCGTCGATCACGGTCCAGGTGTTCACCTACGCGATCTCGCCGTACGAAGACTGGCACCGGCAGGCCTGGGCCGGCGCGCTCGTGCTCGTGACCATCGTGCTGGTCTGTTCCATGGCGGCGCGGATTGCCGCCGCGCGCGTGGGCCGAATACGTGGACAATAGGGTGGAGACGATGAATCCTCCCACGCGGCTGCCGCGACCCGTCGTGCGGGCGGCCGCGAACGCTGCGCCGGCGCCCGCCGCCGACGCGCCGCTGAAGATCGAGGTGGAGCATCTCTCCTTCTTCTACGGCGAGAAGCGCGCGCTCGAGGACATCTCGATCAAGATCCAGCCGAACATGGTCACCGCGTTCATCGGACCGTCGGGCTGCGGCAAGAGCACGTTCCTGCGCACGCTGAACCGGATGAACGACATCATCCCCGGCGCGCGCGTGGACGGGCGCGTCTGCGTCGACGGCCACGACATCTACGGCCCCGGCGTGGACGTGGTCGCGATGCGCCGCAAGGTCGGGATGGTGTTCCAGAAGTCGAACCCGTTTCCGAAGTCGATCTTCGAGAACGCCGCCTACGGCATCCGGATCAACCGGATGGCGTCGAGCAAGTCGGAGCTCGCGGGGCGCGTGGAGGAGAGCCTGAAGCAGGCCGCGCTCTGGGACGAGGTGAAGGACCGGCTCCACGAATCCGCGCTGGCGCTGTCGGGTGGGCAGCAGCAGCGCCTCTGCATCGCGCGTGCGCTGGCGGTGAAGCCCGATATCCTCCTGATGGACGAGCCGGCGTCGGCGCTCGACCCCATCGCCACGCAGCGCATCGAGGAGCTGATCTACCACCTGAAGACGAACTTCACGATTGTCATCGTCACGCACAACATGCAGCAGGCGGCGCGCGTGTCGGACTTCACGGCTTTTTTCTGGCTGGGGCGTCTGGTGGAATACGAACGCACCGACAAGATGTTCACCAATCCGACCGAGAAGCTGACCGAGGACTACTTGACGGGAAGATTTGGATAGGTGGCAGGAGACAGGGGGCAGGTGGCAGAAGGTGGCAGGACGCGACCTCCTGCCCCCTGCCCCCTGCCACCTGCCCCCTGAGGAGATCCAGTGGAACGGGTCGTACGACACTTCCAGGAGGAGCTCGAAGCGCTCCAGGGGCGGCTGCTCGAGATGGGCGGCCTCGCGGAGGAGCGCGTCCGCGCCGCGGTGCACGGGCTGGTCAGCCGCGACATCGCGGCCATCGACCGCGTGCTCTACGGCGACGAGCCGATCAACGAGCTGCACGTCGAGGTGGACAACCGCTGCTTCAAGCTGCTCGCGCTGCACCAGCCGATGGCCACCGACCTGCGCGCGATTGTCGCCGCGGTCAAGATCAACACCGACCTCGAACGCGTCGGCGACCTGGCCGTCAACATCGCCGAGGCCGCGCGCCGCTACGCGACGCATCCGCCCGTCAAGAAGCTGATCGACATCCCGCAGATGGGCGACATCGCCCAGGCCATGCTCCGCGACGCGCTCGACTCGTACGTGCGGCGCGATACCGTCCTCGCGCACCAGGTGCTGAACGAAGACGACCGGCTCGACAGCCTCAAGACGCACATCTTCCGCGAGCTGCTCTCGTACATGCTCGACGACCCGGCGACGGTCGAACCGGCGCTCGACCTGATCCTCATCTCGCGGCACCTGGAGCGGATCGGCGACCACGCGACCAACGTCGCCGAGGACGTGATCTTCATGGTGTCGGCGCTCGACGTTCGCCATCACGCGCCGAATCCGCCCGTCTGACGGTCTGGCGCGGGCCCCGAAGCCTGCACTATCATTGGCCGGATGGGCGATGCCCCGTTGTGCGTGGTGTGCCGCACACGTCCGGTAGACCAGCGGTGGCGGCCTTTCTGCAGCGAGCGATGCCGCAACGAAGACCTGGCGCGATGGGCCGATGGGCGGTATCGCGCGCCGGGCGAGCCGGTACCGTCGCCGGACGACCAGGATCAGGATCATCATGGCGACCAATAGCAGCGTCACGACCGACAGGAACGAGGCGGCGACCACATCCGCGACATCTATGGCCGACACGCTCACCGTCACCGACAACCGCACCGGCAAGCAGTACGACCTGGCGATCAAGGACGGCGCGATTCGCGCGTCCGATCTGAAACAGATCAAGACCGGTCCGGACGACTTCGGCCTCGTGACCTACGACCCGGCGTTCATGAACACGGCGTCGTGCCGCAGCACCATCACCTTCATCGACGGCGACAAGGGCATCCTCGAGTACCGCGGATATCCCATCGAGCAGCTGGCCGAGAGCTCGAACTACCTCGAGACCGCGTACCTGATCATCTTCGGTGAGCTGCCGACCAAGACGCAGATCGAGACGTGGACCGACGACATCAAGGCCCACTGGCTGCTCCACGAGAACATCAAGAAACTGATGGAAGGCTTCCAGTACGACGCGCACCCGATGGGCGTCTTCCTCAGCACGGTCGGCGCGTTCTCGACCTTCTATCCCGACGCCAAGCAGATCTTCGAGGAGGCGTCGCGCCGCAAGCAGGTGCACCGGCTGATCGCGAAGGTCCCGACGATTGCCGCCTACGCGTACCGCCACAGCATCGGGCGGCCGTACGTCTACCCGGACGACGAGCTGAGCTTCACGGGCAACTTCCTGAACATGCTCTTCAAGCGCACCGAGCTGAAGTACAAGGTCAGCCCGGTGCTCGAGCGCGCGCTCGACATCCTCTTCATCCTCCACGCCGACCACGAGCAGAACTGCAGCACGAGCGCGATGCGCGGCATCGGCAGCTCGCACGTCGATCCGTACTCCGCGATGGCCGGCGCGGCCGCGGCGCTCTACGGTCCGCTGCACGGCGGCGCGAACGAGGCGGTGCTGAAGATGCTCCAGGAGATCGGCTCGATCAACAACATCCCGGCGTTCATCAAGAAGGTGAAGGCGGGCGAAGGGCGGCTGATGGGATTCGGCCACCGCGTCTACAAGTCGTACGACCCGCGCGCGAAGATCGTCAAGAGAACCGCCGACCAGGTGTTCGACGTCACGGGCAA